>CAYWNK010000012.1:0-45209 GCA_964459495.1 uncultured Planctomycetaceae bacterium | reverse complement strand
CGGACTGGCTGCGGCCATCCGCGGATCATTCGTCGCCGCCGAGGTAGCCGAGGCCACTGAGAGCTTTGGCGGCAGCACCATCAAGGTTCTTCTCGGCGTCCGCGATGGCCTTATCGAGCATCTTTTTGATGGTTGGATCACCTGCCAGCGATTCACTGCCAGCATGCAGGATGTCGATGGCTGCGACCTGGGCCTCTTCGCTTCCCACGGCGTAAAACTCGGTGACGACGTCGCCGTAATCCTTGGCGGTCATGCCGCCGCCGGCCGCCTCGGCCATGAAGGTCTCCTTGGCCTTCTCGGCGTCCACGTGGGCGAGGGCCTGGATGCGGCCCATGCAGGCCTGCTTGAACTCGGGGGTGCCCTTCTCGAGGCCGGCCAGGACGGAGTCGAAGGCGGTCACAGCGCCGGCGTGGTCGCCGTCGCGTAGGGCCTCGTAGCCGGTGTCGAGGGTGGCGGCGCTGTCGCCACAAGCGGTTAGGGCCAGGGAGCAGAAGAGGGCGAGGAGGGTCGGAGTGCGCATGGTGGTGGCTGGTCGTGTCGCGGGGGCCAAACGGGCCTTTCGTGGCGAAGTCTAGCCCGTCTACGGGCCTGGGGAGAGGAATGTGGGCCACAGCCGGGAATCTCGGTCCTGCACTCCTACAGGAGTCCGATTCCTCTCAAATTGGGGCTCAAGCAGCGGGGAAATCCGGACGACACTCCCCCAGCACTCCGATTGGAGTACGATTGGAGTGTCATTGGAGTGCGGCCCGCTTCCCCGCCCCCCTTCCTGCTCTTGGAGGGACCTGGGGAGGCCCTGGGATCCGCACTCCTCGTCTCTTACCCCGGCCAGCCGTGCGCGAGTCCAAGGTCACGATCAAGATCCCCCGCCCTCTCTATCGCCGTATCCAGACGGTGGTGGAGGAGTCGGGCTTCGACTCGCCCACCGACTTCATCGTCTACGTGCTGCGCGACCTGATGGGCGAGTCCCCGGGTCACGAAGCGGCTGCCGGCCCCGCTCCTGGGGCGTCCCCCGCGGACGGCTCAGGCGGTGACTTCACGCAAGAGGAGCTCGACGCCGTTCGGCGCAAGCTCAAAAACCTCGGCTACCTGTAGCTCCCCTTCCTTCTCGTCTTTCTCGTCCCTACCGATGACCTCCTCCACCGCTCCCTACATCAGCCCGGTCCACGGCGGCCTCGCCGCTCCCGTCAACCGCATCGACCCCGCCGCCGCCAACGCCAGCGGCCTGGCCACGGTCAGCGTGAACGAGGTCGACGCCACGACCCTGTACCGCATCGCGGACGGCACCCTCAGCCCGCTGACCGGACCCATGGGCCTCAGCGACTACGAGAACGTGTTGGACAAGCAGTCCATCGAGCGCGGCGGCAAGCAGTGGGCCTGGACCATCCCGATCATCCTGCCCGTCACCGACGACGAGGCGAAGGCCTGTGAGGCCGGCGCCAAGATCGCCCTGGTCGACGCCAGCGGGAGCACCTTCGGCACCCTGACCGTTTCGTCCTGCTACGACTGGGACAAGGCGCGCTTCATCAAGGGTGTCTACGGCACCGATCGCACCGACCATCCGGGCGCGCGCCTGTGGACCGCGGACGAGCGCACCAAGCTCGTCGGCGGCGAGATCTCCCTCGCTCCCGCCACCGACGGCCGCCCCTTCGCCGAGCGCGTGATGTCCCCGGACGCCACCCGCAAGCTCATCGCCGACAAGGGCTGGGAGCAGTCGATCGCTTTCCAGACCCGCAACCCCCTGCACCGCGCCCACGAGTACGCGCTCGTCTACGGCGCCGAGGTGCTGCTGCGCAGCAACGGCAAGAAGACCGGCGTGATCCTGAACCCGCTTGTCGGCCAGCTCAAGGGCGATGACGTCCCCGCCGCCACGCGGATGTTGACCTATGAGGCGCTTGTCACCAGCCGCGCGCTGGGCGAAGGCGACAAGGACGAAGAGCTTTGGAAGCGTTCCGGCCAGGACCTCAACGGCAACCTGGAGCTCGTCGGTCTGGACATGCGCATGTACTACGGCGGCCCGGCCGAGGCCGTGATGCACGCCATCTACCGCCAGAACTTGGGCTTCAGCCACTTCATCATCGGCCGCAAGCACGCCGACGCCCCCTTCGACGACAAGAGCGCCATCTGGGGCGACTTCGACGCGCAGGAGATCTTCAACAAGCTGGACGGCCAGCTGTCGATCCAAACCGTCAACGTCGGCTTCGCCGCGTTCTTCGAGGAGATCGGCCGCGTCGGCCTCGTGTCCGAGAACAAGCAGAACACCATGGTCAGCATCTCGGGCTCGAAGGTCCGCGAGCAGCTCGCCGGCGGCGAGTTCCCCGACCCGCGCATCATGCGCGAGTCGACCGCCAAGATCCTGGTGGACTTCTACAAGGCCAAGGGCTGATCCCCGCGCCGTCCTGAGCCGTTTTCCCCCTTCCACCTGCCAAAGAGCCAATCTTCATGGGACTTTTCGACGCCTTCAAAAAGAAGAAGCCTGCGGGCCCGGCTCGGCCGATGCCCCGGCCGATGATCCGCCCCGGAATGAGCGGTCCGCGCCCCGATCCCCAGGGCGAGAACCACTTGATCATCATCACGTTGGACTCATGCCGCTATGACTCGTTCATGGCTGCGGAGCCGAAGGTGATCCCGAAGATCGGCAAGGTGGAGAAGCGCTACACGTACGCCTCATGGACGGCGCCCAGTCACTACAACCTGTTGATCGGGCTGCTGCCGCACACCTCCCCTGAGAACGTGTATGCGTCGGAGTACTACAAGGAAGACTTCTACAACTACAACGATCGGCTCGGCGCCAAGGGCATCGAGTTCGCGAAGATGGTGCCCGGCCTGTGGCTGCCCGAGTTCCTACAGGGGACGCTGGGCTACAACACCCACGCCCGCGTGTCCCTACCGGTGCTGAACCCGAAGACCGGCATCAACCGCGGCTTCGACACGTTCCAGCTCATGGACAGCCACAACGACATGGCGGCCATGATCCCGACGCTGAAGTTCGACGGCGACCGGCCGCACTTCTACATGCTGAACGTGGGGGAGACGCATTACCCCTACGCCAAGCCTGAAGAGGACTCCTCCATGTGGCCCCGCATCAGCGGCGTCAACGGCGTCTTCCGGAAGATGAACGACCAGATCGAGAGCAAGGGCGAAGCTGCCTCCGAGGACGACAAGTTCAAAGAGGAGTTCCAGTTCTTCGATCAGGACAAGCTCGATGAGCTGCGCGAGCGGCAGATCGACACCGTCCGCTACCTCGATGGCGTCTTCGAGCAGCTCTACGACACCGTGCCCAAGAACACCCACATCATCGTGACCGCCGACCACGGCGAGCTCTTCGGTGAGGCCGGCTACTTCGGCCACGGCCCGATCATGCACGAGAAGTGCTTCGAGGTTCCCTACGTCGAGGGCAAGGTCCGCTAGGCCACTGCTCTCCTCCTTCCCCGTCCAAACGAACGCAATCCCCTCCTCTCCCTGCCCTCCAATGAGCAACAAAGGTTTCATCCTGTGGTTCACCGGTCTTTCCGGTGCCGGTAAATCCACCCTGGCCGAGTACTTGACCCCGATCCTGAAGGAACGCGGGAAAGGCATCGAAGTCCTCGACGGCGACGTGGTTCGCACGAACCTCTCCAAGGGTCTCGGCTTCTCCAAGGAAGACCGCGACACCAACATCCGTCGCATCGGTTTCGTCGCCAACCTGCTGGCCCGCAACGGAGTGGGCGCCATCACCGCCGCCATCTCGCCCTACCAGGGCGTCCGTGACGAGTGCCGCGCGATGTGCACCGAGGGCGAGTTCGTCGAGGTCTTCGTCGATGCGCCCCTCGAGGTGGTCGAAGAACGCGACACCAAGGGCCTCTACAAGAAGGCGCGCTCCGGCGAGATCAAGAACTTCACCGGGGTCTCCGACCCCTACGAAGCTCCCACCAAGGCGGAGATCGTCGTCAAGACCGGCGAGCAGTCGATCGAGGAGTCGGGCAACCAGATCCTGGCGTACCTCGAGAGCAAGAACCTGATCTAGCCGATTGCTGAACGGGCGAATACGGAGCCCGGTCCGCATGGACTGCATTGGCAAGAGGGTCAGCCTCGCGACTCCCGCGAGGCTGACCCTCTTGCCAATGCAGTCCATGCGGACCGGGCTCCGTATTCGCCTAAGCGCGACTTGCCGAGTCAGCCTTGACGTCGACCGCCGAGTCCGCGGGGAGCAGGCTCGGAGCGCCTTCGAGCTGACTCCCGCCTTCCACTTTGTCCACTGCCGGAAGCGCCACCAAGG
Source organism: uncultured Planctomycetaceae bacterium (assembly GCA_964459495.1). GTDB lineage: Bacteria > Planctomycetota > UBA1135 > UBA1135 > CAYWNK01. Next base: position 40,954 of record CAYWNK010000012.1, on the reverse strand, counting down.
CATCGATCGCATCATTCAGTAGCGCGCAGACGTCCTGCAGCTCGTCCTTGTCCCGCACCTTGCACGGGCGTTCCGGCGCTCCGGTGCGCGCGACTTCTTCGAGGTACATCCGCATGCGGTAGGCGGGGCCTGCGACGTGGTGGGTGACTCGCACCCCAAGGCCCACGGTGGCGGGAACCACCAGCAGCAGCGTGATCACCAGGGTGCGTGCCAGGTAGAGCGGTGCGAAGTCCATCATGCTCTCCGCGCGGATCCCAATGCTGTTGCTGAGGGTGAGCATCGAGTTGCCCATGACGGTCAACTGGAACAGCCCAGCCAGGACGCCGACGGCCAGGAAGGCCGCGATCATCTGCAGTTGGAGTGGCTTGTCGATCAGCTTGACGCGCCGGCGGATGAAATCCGGCGGGGGGGCCGAATAGGCCTCCTGGGGCGTCGGGAGCTCGGGGTCCCGTGTGCGATCGCTGACCAGTTTCTCGAAGGCCGAGTTGAGTGCCGCGACAAGGCCCTGGAGCTGGTCATGCTTGCGAACTCGACAGGGGGCAGCGGGCGATCCCTTCTCGATGGTCGTCTGCAGGTGGCGCGCGATCCTGTAGGCGGGGCCAGCGACTTTGTGGGTGACGCGCAGCCCGACGAGGAGCACGCAGGGGATCAGGAATCCTAGGGCCCACAGGAGGTTCTTGATGAGCAGTCCCGGCAGGGCCGCGTAGATCTGGTCCTGGATCGAGGGCATCTTCCCCGCCAGGGACAGGAATGCCTGGCCCAGCAACGCGATCTGTACGATCGCGGCGGCGCATGCCAACGCACCAAACGTGGCGATCAGCTTCAGCTGCAGGGGCTTGCTTACAAGCCGGTTGGTGCGCTTTTTGGGGGGCATAGCAGTGCCTGCGGCGCGCCGGTTTCCCGCCGGATGCATCCGCATTGACCTTGATCGGAATCCCCGCCGCTCCAGCTTGCGGGGGATATCCCTATTTCGCTTCGCGGCGTGGTTGCGAGCACTCTCGATTCGAGGCGCTTGTGGGAGTACGGAGCCCTGCGCTCCGCACTCCCAGCCGGACTAGGACTAGGCCCCGTGCACTTCGATCTTGCGGCGCTCCGGTGCGCGGTAGGGCAGCTCGATGGTCAGGAGGCCGTGCCTGTAGTTGGTCGCGATGGAGTCGAGGTCGACCCGCGCGGGGAGGCGCCAGCTTTGCGCGAATGCGGCTCGCCGGTACTCCTGGTGCAGGGGCTTGGCGTCCTCCTGGGCTGAACCCTCGGCCGGGCTTGCCTCGAGCTGAAGCACGCGCTGCACGACCTCAAGCTGGAGATCGTCCGGTGCCACGCCCGGCAGCTCGACTTGGATGCGCCACCCGGTGTCGGTTTCCTCCACCCGCTGGCGCGGCGCGACGCGGGGCAAAGGGCGGACTTGCTCCTGGGCGGTGACTTCCGTGGTGCTTTCGGTCTTGGTGGTCTCGATGTTCTCGTTTTGCATGGCGATTCGATTTGGATTCAGCGGATAGGGGGTAGGGATTCGGTTCGCAGGCGGATCAGTCCGCCAGGCCGCGCACCTGGACGGTTCGTGGGGCATCGGCGGTGTGGCGCATGGCGCTCACCGTCAGCTCTCCGTGGCGCAGCAGGGCCTCTACGGAGTCCGGATCGATGCGGTAGGGAAGCCGAAGGCTGCGCCGGAAGGGCGCCAGACCCTCGACTTCTCGGGCCTCCCCAGAGTCCTTGCTGGCCAGGACCAGAACGTTGCCCTCGACCTGGAGGTCGACGTCGTCAGGTCCGTACCCGGGGAGGAGGGCGGTGAGGGTCAGCTGCTTCTCACTGCCGCGCAGGTTGACCGCAGGGGCCCCCTGCGTGGGGACGGAGGCCGGGGCGTTCAACAGGCCCATCAGGGCTTCGGCCTGGCTGGGCAAGCCGAAGAAGCTGGGCGAGAGAGGCGAGTAGGGGGTGCGATTCCAGAGGACCATTGCGTTTCTCCTTGAGGGTTGCCGGCGCCGTGGCCGGTTCGGTCCTCCTAGAGCAAGGCCTGGACCAAGCGCTTGATCAGGGCGTGTAAGGCTCCTAAGGCCTTTTGGAGTATTGGTTTAGGGACAAATGAAGCACGCCCCGGGCCGAGGCCCGGGGCGTGCTTGGATGACGCAGGTGTGCCATTGTGGCATTCGCGCTGCCTAAATGGCGCCATATCGGGGGCTTAGCTGGCAGCGCTCTCGGCGCTCTCCGTGGCCTGGGGCAGTGGCGGAAGGGGTTCGGCCGAAGCGCCTTGCTCGTCCTGCTGGACCTTCGGGCCCTCCTGGAAAGCGAGGATCGCCTCGTTCACCCGGTCGCACAGGTCCTGGAGCTCATCGCCTTCACGGACCTTGCAGGGATGCTCCGGCACGCCGTTCTCCGCCACGTTCTCGAGGTACATGCGCATGCGGTAAGCGGGCCCGGCAACCCTGTGGGTGACGAGGATGCCGATGCCCAATGTGACGGGGATCAGCACGCTCATCGTGATCAGCATCGAGCGCAGCAGCATGCTGGGCCCCAGGCGAAGGACCTGCTCTCCGGGGTTGCCGAGGGAGCGTCCGAGCTGAAGCACGGACTGGTTCATCAGGATGACCTGGAAGAGAATGGCCACGCAGCCGACGGCCACGAAGGTGCCGACAAGACGCAACTGCAGGGACCGGTCGATCAGCTTGCGGTTTCGACGCTTGGGGGATTGGCTTTGGGTTTCCATGGCTACCGCTGTGCGCCTCCAGTCTGGGGACGATCCTGTTCAATGCGTGCGAGCGCGGCGTTGACCGCATTCGCGAGGGCTTCGAGCTCGTCACCCTTGCGGATGGTGCAGGGGCGCTCGACCCGGCCGGATTGGATGACCTCTCCGAGGTACTTGTGGATGCCGTAGGCGGGGCCGGCGACCTTGTTGGTCAGGTTCATGCCGACCAGCAGCATGAACGGGATGAGCAGCAGCAGGGTCCAGCCCAGGTTCTTCAGCAAGAGGCCCGGGAGTGCAGCACGGATTGCCTCAGCTCCCTCAGGGGCGCTATGGGCGATCGAGAGGAAGGACTGCGCCATCAGTGCGACCTGCAGCAGAGCCGCGAGGCAGCAGATGGCGAAGAAGATGCCGATGAGTTTGAGCTGGAGCTTGCGCTGAACCAGCACGATCTTGCGCTTGTAGTTGGCCATGGGGGGCTAGTTGGCTGTTCCGTTGCGGATGAAAACAGTGGTCTGCACGCGACGGATGACCGGAATCTCATTGAGGAAACCGGCGTGCACGGTGAGTGAAATCGTGACGGTCTGGTCGACTTCGTTCCAAAGGAAGATGGGGTCGTCAAACCCGTCTCCGTCCATGTCGCTGCCGTAGTTGCAGCGTTCCTGCAGGACCATCGCGGGCCCCAGAGAGATGTTTCGTTCGCCACCGGCGTTGTCCACATCCCAGGTACGCAAGATCAGGCGGCCCAGGTCGAACTCGTCGACCTGGTCCCCGTCGAGGTTGACGTCGATGCCGAGGTTCGCCTCGTCCACACGATCGACGGGTTCAAAGTCGAAGGCCGACCAGCCAGAGAGGCTGGGGTTGCCGGCTACCGTGCCCCCCCAGGTTACGCCTGCGGCGTCAAAGAAGTCGGTGCCACCCGCGGGGTCTGTCGGCACGCGGAATCCGAATCCGGTGCCGGTTCCACGGAAGAACACGGGTCCTGTGATTCCCAGCGCAGTGCCGTCGAACTGGTTGGCCGGCGGGCTTGCCTGGTTGGGGATCGCGAATGCGGCGCCATCCCACAGAACGGGGGTGCCGATCCCTGCGTTGGATGCGAGGGGACAGTCTGCGTCTTGCGCAATGCCGCCGAGGTTGTGGGCGGTGGGGCTCAAGGTCGAGTACGTGAAGCGACTCTGCGAGGGACCACCGGGATCGACTAGCGCGACCCCTCGAGGCGGGAAACCCCGACTATTGTCGAGCGTCATGGAGGTCGACGTTGCACTGACGGAGCCCTGCAAGAATGCACTCGGCATCGCGGCCGCGCCGTATTCGAGCTCGGCCTCGACGCGTGCCACGATCTCTTGGGCCTGGCGCTCACGCGTGGTGGTGCTGACGATGTTGGAGAGTCCGCGGGTTTCGCGCTGCACGCCGACAATCATGGCCGTCAGGACAACAGCCATAATCGCGCCGGAGATGCTGACCTCGATGAGGGTCAGGCCCGCGCGGCGGCTGGCTTGCGGCCTGCTGGTATTGCGATGGAAAGGACGCATCAGATGCCCACCACAAAGAGGCCTTGGCTCATCTCGCGCTCACCTTCGCCCATATCCCAGCGCACGCGGACGATGACCGGCAGGACGGTGGCGTTGTCAGCTACGTCGGTGTCGCTGGCATCCCCATCCCCGTTGAGATCGCGCGGCATTCCAAGGTTCACCCCAAGGCTTGCATCGGTGAGGGTCTCGTCGGTGATCAGAGTCAGGGAGCCTACGCTCGCTTCTCCTGCCCAAGCTTCCAGCCGAGGCACGTCGAACACGGCACCCGGGGTGCCCCCGGGCAGCAGTGAGTCGGAGAGGGTGGTTGCCCATCCCAACTCGTCGGTGGCTGCCCGAATCGAAAGGGCTTGGACCCGTTCGGTTGCCGCGCGTAGGGCCTGGCTGGCGGTTTGGCGAGCTTCGTCAGACCGGTCCAAGGAGTGGGCGACCATCGATGTGGAGGTCAGGGCGAGGAGCCCAATGACCAACACACCCGATGAGATCATCACTTCCAGGAGTGAGAATCCAGCGCTGCGCGAGGGCTGGCCTCTGCGTTGCCTGAGCACGGGGGATGCGAAAAGGGTCTTCATAGGCTGATGGCGGCAGTTCTCGGTTTGCCCTATGGGTGTCGGACGGCGACCGAGAAGAGCTTGCGGACGAAGATTCAGAATCCGCTCAATTCGCTCCATCCCCCGCTGAGTGGACCTGAGACGGGAAAACCTTTCGGGTCATGCCGGCGTGCGGTGGGCGCACTTTCGAGGCTCTTGGGACCTCTGAGGGGAATCTCCCCTACAAGGGCTTCAATCCTGATCGCGAAGTGTCGATGACCCGCATCGGTATCCCGAAGGCAACGCCCCTCCAAACCCATGCGCCATATCCAGACTTTCCACCCCAGCCCTAAGAGGCGTGGTTCCGCACTCCTCGCTTCCGTCACGCTTCTGACGGTCTTGGGCGTGATGACGATCATCTTGCTGCAGGGCGTCGTCGACTCCACCAAGTCGACGACCCACACGGTCTCGAAGACCCGTGCGGAGGCGGCCAGCAGTTCGGTGATCGCCCTTGCGGCGGACCAGATTTGGAGCGGCTTTGAGCGCGAGCTCGATGCGACCGGCCAGGAAAGTCAGCCCTGGGTGTTCCACAACTACCTCGATAGCATCGGCCTGTTGGACGAGGCCGCTGCGGCTGATCCCACGGGGCTGGATCTGATGCCGCTGATCAACCTGCCGGCAGGGGCAGAGGGAACGGAGCTCGATGGGGTTCTGGTGAACTCTGTGCGGGTCGTGAGGTCCGACGACTGGAACAGTACGCGACTGTCGATCGAGGCTGACGTTGCAGTCACTTCGGGCCAAGGCGCAAACGCGCGCATGGTCAGCTCGAACCATGGGGCCGTGTTCATCGTCGAGCCGCCGAACTTCGATGGGTTGAACTTCGCGCTCCTGGCGAACAACGTCAACTGCATCCTCTGTCACACGACCATCGACGATGCAGAGCGGTTCTTCAACACCGACACTTCGCGTTATGGCGAATTCGATCGCGTTCGCGTCGGGTCGCTGGAGAGTCTGCAGGTGCGCGCCGACCCCGATTCGGTGCTGGCGGGGACCTTGTACCTGGGAGGCAACGCCGTTCTGGAAGACGGCAGCGCCATCACGAACTGGGGCGCGATGAACTTCGAATCCCACGAATTGGATGCCCATGGCCGCCAGAAGCAGAACGCCTGGGGTGAGCCGACCCTCGTACCCCTGAGCGCCGCGCCGGAGGTCGATCCCGGGCCGCTGGAGAACCTGTACACGAACTACCTCGATGGGGGGACACAGGTCGACGGCGACCTGCCCGGCTCGTTCCCGCCCCCGTTCCCCGACGACGGCGGCTACGACTACCTCACGCAAACCCCGACCCCGGAGCTAGCGGACAACCGCATCGTGGACTCCAACGAGTTCCTGGCGGCGGTCGCGGGCTACTCGGGAAGTATCGCGGGAGGCACGATCTCGCTGCTCGATCCCAGCACTGCGGTTGCGTCCACCTCGGACCTCGACGCTCTGATGGCTGGCAACTCGACCAACGTGAGCGGCATTCAGGAGGGCAACGTCTACCTGCATGGAACCGAGGCCAACCCGATCCTGCTCGACGGTGAGGTCGCCATCGATGGTGACGTCATTCTCTCCGGCTATGTGAAGGGCACGGGCACCCTGATGGTGTCTGGCAACGTCTACATGCCATCCGATGTGAAGTACGTGGATGCCGCAAACATCGACGGGGAACGGATCTTCGGTACCGCCGCGGACGGCACCGCCAACGCATTGGCGATCGGCATCGGCAACAACGCGGTCCTAGGGGATCCGACGCACCCGTCCTTCGGGGCCGGCACCCGGGCGGACGGGACGCCCGCCACCGACTTCAACTTCATCCTCGAAGAGCTCGCGATCTTCAACCGGATGGAGTGGATCAAGACCCAGCCCCAGCTGCCCGGCAAGACGACCACCGAAATCGTCGGCTACGACGAGGTTGAGCGCGAGGTCTATGACTACCTGACGATCGAGGAGGAGGTCCCCGTCGACGTCAAGGGATGGGTCGGAACCGGTGTCTTCGAGGACAAGCCGGTCTACGAGTTGCAGAAGACGGGCACCGAGGAAGTGCCGGTGTACGAGCAGCAGCAGACCGGAACCACGCAGGAGCCCATCTACCAGTGGGTGCACCACCCCGCGGACCCGCCCGAGCCCTACGGGAGCCCGTGGAGCGAGAAGGTGATCATCGGCTACGAGGACGTACCGGTCTATACGAACGTCCAGGTGGGCACCGAGACGCAGGATGTCTTTGAGAACGTGCAGACGGGAACCGTCTCGAAGGAGATCAAAGAGTACGTGGTCATCGATACGATCATGGAGACGCAGACGCGGCAGGAGCCGATCGAGCCTCCCACGATCGTGATCGACCAGGTGCCCATCTACGCTGAGGTGACCCCGATGCACGACAACAGTGCCTACGTGCCGGGCTACAAGCCGCGGTTCTACGCCCAGCGTGAGGGCACGCCGGTGCCAATCTTCAACAAGGACGGGTACTACGAGCCGGCCTCGGGTCTCTGGTTGGCGGAGGAGCGCGCCGGCGGCTGGGACGACCACAAGCTGACCTTGGCGGACCCGACGGATTCGAGCGACCCCCTCCTCTACGACGCCAGCGGCCAGCCGATCGCGGTGGTCAGCACCCTGGATCCCCAGGGCGGCTGGATGAGCATGGACCTGCTGAGCGAGCTGATCCAGCGCCAACTGGGCCCCCGGGATGACACCGAGGCGATCCAGATCGACGCGACCGTGTACTCGTCGAACGCGGTGCTGGGCGTGGTCCCGGCCCGCAACCAGGCTGGGGTCAACGGCGAGCTCCACGTCAACGGCAGCCTCGTGGCGGCCGACGTCGGCCTGCTGGCTCCGTCAGGGACACGGGTGCTTTACGACCGGCGTGGCCGGGACCTGCTGAGGATTCCTGATACGAGCCAGCTGACCATGCGTCGCTCGCTCTGGGTGCGTTCGGCTCCCTGATCGGTCGCCGCTGACCCCGGGTCTCACCGAGTTCCTAGCGAGACCTCACACGGAAGGCCCCCCAAGCTCCAACCTGGAGCCTGGGGGGTCGTATACTTGGGCGCCCCAATGCGTCCCCTGGGTCCTGACGGACCCTCGCAGCCCCCCCGAGGGGGCAGGTGACCACGCGTCCGGGCTATCCAGGCCCTGTCCACCCCTCTCTCCATGCGATCGATCCGCTTGGCCGTGACCCTCTCCACGGCCCTCCTGGCCGGTGCCACCCCGGCCCTGGCCTACATCGGGCCCGGCGCCGGCTTCGCCGCGGCCGGCTCCGTCCTGGTCCTGCTGGGCACCTTCGCGCTGGCCTTCGGCATCATCCTGATCTGGCCGCTGAAGGCGGTCGCCAAGGTGGTGACCATGCGCGGCAAGTCCAAGGCCAAGGTCAAACGCGTGGTCATCGTCGGACTCGACGGCTTCGATCCGGGCCTGGCGCGCAAGTACATGGAGGAGGGCCGCATGCCCAACTTCCAGAAGCTGGCGGACAAGGGCTGCTTCAACGACCTGGCGACCGCCATGCCGTCGATTTCGCCGGTGGCCTGGTCCACCTTCGCGACCGGCGTCGACGCGTCCCGCCACAACATCTACGACTTCCTGACGCGGGACCCCTGCTCGTACATGCCGGTGCTGTCGTCGACCGACACCCGCACCGTGCCGCGCCACCTGAACCTGGGCCTGGCCAAGGTTCCCTTTGGCTCCCGCGCCGTCTACAAGATTCTCCAGCGCAGCCAGCCCTTCTGGAAGCTGCTCGGGGCCAACCACGTATGGTCCTCGATCCTGCGGGTGCCGATCACGTTCCCGCCCCAGAAGTTCAAGAACGGCACGTTGCTATCCGGCATGTGCGTGCCGGACCTGCAGGGCACCCAGGGTTCTTTCTCGTTCTATTCCACCAAGGAACGGGGCACCGAAGAGCACATCGGCGGCCAGCAGTTCCGCATCACGCTGCGCAATCAGAACCGGGTCGAGTCCAACCTCAAGGGTCCGCCCGGCAAGGATGGCCACGCGATGACCTGCCCGTTCACGGTCCTGATGGACTACGACTCGGGCAAGGCGAAAATCACGATCGGTGACGACACCGTCGAGGTCGGGGTTGCCGAGTACACGCCCTGGATGACCGTGCCCTTCGATGGCTGCCAGGGCATCGTGCGCCTGCGCATCCAGCAGTGGGACGAGAAAGGCGTTGGGATCTACGCGACGCCGATCAACATCGACCCGTCGAGCCCGGCGATGCCGATCAGTCACCCCTTTGTGTACTCGATCTACCTGGCCAAGATGCTGGGCCCCTATGCGACGCTCGGCCTTGCCGAGGACACCTGGGCGCTGAACGAGCGCGTGATCGACGAAGAGGCTTTCCTCGACCAGGTCATGCTGATTTTCGAGGAGCGCAAGAAGCAGCTCTGGGACGCGCTGGACAAGACCAAGCGTGGCCTCGTGACGTGCGTGTTCGATACGACCGACCGCACGAGTCACATGTTCTATCGCTACCTCGACCCGAGCCACCCGGCCAACGAGGGCAAGGACACCGAGCAGTTCAAGGACGTCATTCCCGAGATGTACGGGAAGATGGACGAGTTCCTGGCCGAGATTCAGGAGAAGGTCGGGGACGACGAGGAGACCGTATTCATGGTTATCTCGGACCACGGCTTCTGCAACTTCCGCCGCGGCGTGAACCTGAACGCCTGGCTGCGGGATGAGGGCTATCTGGTCCTCAAGGACGATCGGGACACCTCGGGCGACTGGTTCCAGTACGTCGACTGGACCAAGACGCGCGCGTTCACCCTGGGCCTGACCGGCATCTTCATCAACCGTGAGGGTCGCGAGCGCGACGGGATCGTGGGCAAGGGCGAGGAGACCGATGCGCTCTGCCGCGAGATCCAGGGCAAGCTCGAGAAGCTGGCCGATCCCAAGACCGGTGAGACGATCATGAACGAGGTCTTCCTGACCCGCGAGGTGCACGACGGTCCGTACGCGGACCTCGCGCCCGAGCTGCTCATCGGCTACAAGCGCGGCTACCGGCACTCCTGGGACTGCGCGACCGGTGCGGTCAGCAAGGACGTGTTCTCCGACAACACCAAGTCCTGGTCAGGCGATCACTGCGTCGACCCGCGCCTGGTGCCCGGCGTGTTCTTCTGCAACCGTAAGATCAACACCGAGACCCCGGCGCTGCTGGACCTGGCCCCGACGGCGCTGGACCTGTTCGGCGTCGATATTCCGGCCTACATGATGGGGGCAACCCTGTTCGGGGATCGTCCGCGCCAGACGCGTCAATCGACCGAGAAGATCTCCGAGTTCAACGCCAAGCAATCCGGCCCCAAGGCATGAAGTCCTCGTTTCTGACCGCGCGCACAGCTCTGCTGGCGAGCTGCGGAGTGATCGGCCTCTGGGCCGCAGGCTGCTCTTCGGATGCAGAAGAGTTCGAGGGGACCTTCCCCCGGGTCGTCGTGCTTGGCATCGACGGCATGGACCCCGACCTGCTGCGGGAGGCGATGGAACGCTATCCCGACCGGATGCAGAACTTCCGCAAGCTGGCGGAGCAGGGTGGTGGAGTCATGGATCTGGAGACGTCGATCCCGCCCCAGAGCCCCGTGGCCTGGTCGGACTTCATCACCGGCAGCAACCCGGGCGGCCACGGCATCTACGACTTCATCCACCGCGACCCCAGCGACTACCAGATCTACCCGGGCGCCTACACGCCCGCCCACGGGGACGACATCGATGTCCCCGGGCCATGGAAGTTCCCCGTCTCCGAGGGGGGCGACACGAACCGCACCGGCCGTGCGTTCTGGGGCCTGTTGGGCGACGCGGGTGTGCCCGCGGACGTCTGGCGGATGCCGATCAACTTCCCCGTCGAGAGGGGCCGTGGCTGGTCCCTGCCCGGCATGCTCACGCCGGCGGTCGATTCGGCCTACGGTGAGCCGTCCTTCTACTCGACATCGCCTCCGATCGACTCGATCGGCAAGGCCAAGGTCCAGCGCCTGCGCGAGGTTGGCGGCGTGATTCGTACGCGCCTCCTAGGCCCGAGCAACTCGTTCGAAGACGGCAATCCGACCACGAACGCCAGCCTAGACATCTACGTAGATCGGGAGGCCGGCGCCGTCGCCATCGACCTGGAGGGCGAGACGATCGTCCTCGAGGTGGGGGAGTGGTCCAAGTTCCTGCCCGTCACGTACTCGATGTTGCCCATGGGTCTGTCCGATATGGGCGGCATCGTGCGCTTTCACCTGCGCAGCGTGGAGCCCGAGGTCGAGCTCTATGCATCGCCGGTGAATGTGGACCCGACGAACCCGATCAGCCCTGTGTCAGGTCCCGATGACGTGTCGGCCAAGATCGCCGACCGGATCGGCCTGTACTACACCCAGGGCATGGCCGAAGACGTGAACGGCCTGAAGAAGGGCATGCTCAGCGAGGAGGAGTTCGCCGCCCAGACGGACCTGGTCTACCGCGAGCGAGGCGAGATGCTGGACATGGCGCTCGAGCGCTACATGGAGAAGGAGGCCGGCGGCTTCCTGTTCTTCTACTACTCGTCCGTCGACTTGGCTGCCCACATGATGTGGCGCCATGCGGATACAGATCATCCAAACCACGACCCGGAGTTCGCCGCCAAGGATTCGTCCTGGTGGTCCGAGCGCGAGGGCAGCGTTTGGAAAGACGTCCTGATGGACCTCTACCTGCGCATGGATCCAGTGCTTGGCAAGATCCGCGAGCAGGTCGGCGAAGACACCCTGATCATGGTCATGTCGGACCACGGCTTCGCGCCCTTCAGCCGCAAGTTCAACCTGAACACCTGGCTGGTCGAGGAAGGCTACCTGGTGTTCAAGGACGGCAAGACCAAGGAGCTGCGCGAGTCCGATCCCAACCACGTGCCCGTGCGCCTATCGGCGATGAACTACGAGACCGGCGAGTCCACGGTCATCGACTGGTCCAAGACCCGGGCCTTCGGGATCGGCTTCAACGGCCTGTACGTCAATCAAACCGGCCGCGAGCGTGACGGAATCGTCGCCCCCGGGGCCGAAACCGATGCCCTGGTGGCCGAGATCAAGGCGAAGCTGGAGGCCATCGTCGATGATGCGCCCGGCCGTGAGGGGACCCACGTGGTCCTCGAGGCCCAGCTACCGGCCGACGTCTATTCCGGGACACGCCTCGCGGACGCCCCGGACCTGATCGTGGGCTACAATTCTGGGTACGGCAACACCGACGAGTCCACCCAGGGCCAGATCCCTTATGAGATCCTGGAGGACAACCTCGGCGGCACGTTCAACGGCTCCCACCTCATGCACCCCAGCGTCGTCAGCGGCACCCTCCTCACCAATGGGGACGTGCTGCACCAGAGCCCCGGGCTCGTCGACCTGACGGTCGAGATCCTCACCCGCTACGGCGTCGAGGTTCCCGGACACATGACCGGCAAGCCGGTGCTGCGCCAGTAGGCGCCGCGCCACCCATCAAACGACTCTTCTCCCGTACTCCTCGAGTACCCCATCCCATCAGACAAGGACCCACCATGTTCGGCGGTAGCAAGATCAAGGTCGACAAGGACCTGTTGGAGCGCATCAAGCGCATTTCGGAAGTCGCCGGCTACGCCTCCCCCGAGGAGTTCGTCCAGCACGTTCTCGAGCGCGAAGTCGCCCAGTTCGACGACACGGAGTCGGACGCGGACATCACCGAGAAGCTCAAGGGCCTGGGATACATCTCCTAGCCTGAGCTTGGCCTCGGTACCACCGGGGCCAATCATCGTGACCAGGCTTGGATCGGGCCTAGGGGACGGAGCAAGGCTCCGGTGTCAAAAGCACCGAGGGTGGCCCGTCCCCGCAAGCGATCCATCGTTTCTACGCCAGCCGCCAGAGTCTTCTCCAGGGCATCCCCCAGCCCCACATGAACGCGATCAATCGCGCCTCCACCAAGCTGTTCGACATCCTCCTGGTGCCCTTCGAGGCCTTAGGGACGGAGTGGGCGATCATCCTGATGAGCGGCATCTTCGGCGTGGGAGCGCTGTTCATCTTCAAGCACATCAGCTCCCAGAAGGGCATCAAGGCCGCGAAGGACAAGATCAAGGGGCACATGATCGAGATCCGCCTGTACCAGGACGATCTCGGCCTGGTGACCAAGGCGATCGGCAAGGTGTTGCTGCGCAACATCCAGTACGTGTTCCTGAACTTCGGGCCGTTCATCCCGCTGTCGATCCCGTTCGTGCTGGTTCTTTCGCAGATGGTGGTGCGCTACGGCTTCGAGCCGAGCCCTGTGGTCGACCAGCCCAGCGCCCTGCTGGCCGGGGAGGGCACGACGCTGCGCATCGAGTTCCAGTCTGACTCCAAGGCAGCCGCCGGCGACCTGCAGGTGGTGCTGCCCGACGGCCTGGTAGCGACCAGCCCGCTCGTGCGCGTACCGGGCCAGGGTTTCGCCAGCCAGGAGTTCGTGGCCACCCGCGGCGGCCAGTTTGAGATTCAGCTCACCGCCGGGGGCGTGACCGAGATCAAGCGCTTTGACGCTGGCCCCGAGGGCGAGGTTTCTCGGCACCGCCAGGGGGAGCGCCTCAACGGCATCTGGGCGATGCTCTGGCCCGTGGAGGACACTTTCGGTGGAGACTCGCCCTTCGAACAGGTGACCTTCGCCTACCCCGAAAGCGATCTTGGTTGGCTGCCGGGCAGCGGCCCGGCGGGCGTGTTGATCGTGTTCTTCGCGGCTTCGATGCTCTTCGGCATTCTGGCCCTGAAGCCGCTCGGCGTGACCATCTAGGGAAGGGAATGTTCGACCCCGACATCGAGCGCGCGCTCCGCGCGAGCCTCGAGGCGCACCAGGGCCAAACCCGCAAGGGCGCACCCGATGTGCCCTATGTCAGTCATCCGTTCCATATCGCGCTGATGCTGGCCCAGCTCGGCCTCGAGTCGGCTGTGATCCAGGCCGCGCTCCTGCACGACGTGGTCGAGGACTGCGAGGGCTGGACCGGGGAGCGCGTTGCCGCGGAATTTGGCGCGGACGTCGCATCCTTGGTTGCCGCACTCACCGACCCCACGGGTGAAACCTGGGAGGTTCGCAAGCAGCACGGCATCGATGGCGCCGCCTCGATGGACCTGCGCGCCGCAACGATCAAGGCGGCGGACAAGCTGCACAACCTTTCGTCGCTGGTGGCGGCTATCCGCTTGGCGCCCTCGCCCGAGGAAGCCTGGCGTCCCTTTAGCCGTAGTGCCGCGCAGACGATCACGATGTCGCGGCGTCTGGTGGACACGCTGGCGGCCCGCGTGGACGCGCGACTAGGCGCAGCGCTGTCGGCCAAGATGGCGGAGCTCGAAGCGCTATCGGAAGGCGCGTAGGTACGCGCTTCTGCCCACAGGGCAGCATTTTCTATTTCTGCCAGTGATCCCCGCTGGGTCTGCCATTGGCGGCATACGGCACGGGTTCCCAGTTCCAGGCGACCTGCGATGGAACCTCCAGGGATCGCCCCACGTCCAAAGCTGACAGGGCCTTTGTACCATTCCTCCGTCTCCTCCCCTGATTCCATGAAAATTCTCTCTCTTCTCGGCCTCGCGGCCGCTGGCCTGTCCGCCAGCGCAGCCGCCCAGACAGCCTTGCGTCCCTTCCCACTGACCCCCGTTTCCACTGAGGCCACACTCTCAGGCCTCGTCACGGAAGTGGATCAGGCCCTGGTCGCGACCCTCAACGAGCTGCAGCAGGTTCGCTTGCAGAGCATGATCTTGCCCGACGGCCAAGCCGTCGACCTCGACCTCAGGCGCATCGACGTCGAGCGGCGCAAGTTCGGCTACCAGCTGAACGGCGAGCCCGCTGGCGATCTACTCGCAGGGACCGAGCTGAGCCTTTGGAAGGGCTCCGTCATCGGCAAGCCGGAGTCGGACGTGATGCTCTCGTTTTCCAAGTACGGCACCCGTGGCTGGGTGCACTTGGGCTACGACGTTGTGCACCTGATGCCGCGCCCCGATGCCGACGGCGACTGGACCAGCGGCGACGTGATCGTGGCAACGGAGTCGGCGCTGAACGCGGCCGGCAACGCGCTTGAGGGGGATTGCTCCACCCTGGCTCCGATGACGGCCCCGAAGCCGCGGGCCCTGCAGCCCAAAGATCTGGACGACGTCTATACCTCTTCCTCGCTGCAGGTCGACACCTGCGGTTTGTATGAGGCGCCCATCGCGATGGAGACCGACTATCAGTTCTACCAGCGATTCAACAACGTCTCGGCTGCCACGACCTACCTGACGACTCTTCTCAGCTTCATCAGCGATCGCTACGAGCTGCAGGCGAAAACGGTGCTCACCTTTCCCTACCTGCAGATCTACAGCAACTCGAACGATCCCTGGAGCACGCCGGACAACGGCGGAAACTCGATCGACATGCTGAACGAGTTCGTCGCGGCCTGGGCGGGCAACATCCCGGGTGACGCGTCCCTCGGTCACATGATGAGCGGTGCGGGCCTGGGCGGCGGTGTGGCCTTCTTGAACGCGCTCTGCGACGAGGGCTCCGGTTTTGGAGTCAGCGGCAACATCGCCGGCCAGGTGCAGTTTCCGGTCGTGCAGCAGCCCAACAACTGGGACTTTATGGTCGTGGCCCACGAGCTGGGCCACAACTTTTCGTCGCCGCACACCCATGAATTTTGCCCGCCCCTAGATGAGTGCCCGCCGAACCAGTACTTCGGCCAATGCCAGGCCCAACAGACGTGCACGAATCAGGGCACGATCATGAGCTACTGCCACTTGTGCTCGGGTGGTACGGCGAACATCACAACCTACTTTCACCCCGAAACGGCTGCGTTGATGACATCCGCATCCGCGAACTCCTGCAATCCGATCGCCTACGAGATGATCGTGGACCACCCTGCGGTCCTGTCGAACACGGGAACGACCCCGACGTCGCTCACCGTGATGGCCGGTTCGCTCTCGAGTGTTTCGGTGCACTACCGTTTCAACGGCACGGGCGCCTTTGCCAGCGTGCCCATGGGTGGCCAGGGCAGCGGGGTGTTCTCGGGCGATCTTCCTGTGGGCACCTGCGGCGACAAGGTCGAGCTGTACTACTCCTTTGACGTGGCCGGCCTGGGCTCTTTCACCTGTCCGACGGACGCACCCACCAGCGGGGTGTACAGCGCGGGTGTCGGCAACATAAGCCAGGTCTTTGCCGACGACTTCGAGGCGAGTCAAGGTTGGGCTACGGCATCCAACGGCGTTTCATCCGGCGAATGGGAGCGCGGTGTGCCCGTCAACGACTCAGGCTGGGACTTTGACCCGTCTGCGGATTTCGACGGCAGTGGATCCTGCTACCTGACCGACAACCAGGCGGGCAACACCGACGTAGACGGTGGCGATGTGACGCTGATCTCACCGGCGATGGACTTCTCTAGTCCGGCTTCCGTGTTGAGCTATGGCTACTTCCTGCGTCTCACCGAGGCCGATGGCACGGACCGTCTCCTCGTGGAAATCAACGCCGGCGGTGGCTGGGTCGAGGTGGCCCGGCACGACACCGACGGTGGTCTGGACTGGCGCAACAACACCATCAGCTACGATGAAATGGTGGCGGCGGGCGTGACCCCGAACGCCGCGACGCAGATTCGATTCAACGTCAACGACGGTGACCCCCAGAGCATCGTCGAGGCAGGCATCGACGGGGTCGAGGTCAGCACGTTGACCTGCGACGAGGGCTTTGGAACGAATTACTGCGGTCCCGCAGTGGCAAACTCCAGTGGCCAGTCTGCGGAGATCTCTGGATCCGGCAGCCTCGTGGTCGGCGACAACGACGTAACCCTGACGGCGAGCCAGATGCCCCTCAACATGCTCGGTCTCTTCATCACATCTCCGACAGCTGGCTTCCTCACCAATCCGGGCGGCAGCGCGGGCAACCTTTGCCTGTCCGGGCAGATCGGTCGCTACAACGGGTTCTCGGGATACGGCGCGATTAACTCAGGCGCGTCCGGCAGCATCAGCCTGGTCATCGACCTGGGCAACCACCCGACCCCAAACGGCAACGCGTCGGTGATGGCGGGTGAGACCCATCACTTCCAGGCTTGGTTTCGCGACATCGTGGGCGGCGTTCCGACCTCGAACTTCACCGACGGCATGACGGTGGTCTTGCAGTAGGCTGCCTCCCACGACAGCGGTTCGGCCGTCACGAGGCCCCTCCAGAGCTCAGCCTGGGGGGGCGTTTTCGTAGCTCCGTTTTGTGGTGCTAGCTGCCCTGCGCTTTGTTTCCAGCGGCAGTCGCGGGCAAGGATGGTGGCCCTGGGCTGCGGGAGGCCGGTTTGAGGGTCGGGTGTCCGAACCGATCCACGCTGCTTGCAAGCGGAATCAGCGCCAGGTTGCGGCTGTCGTGTTGTCTGGCTGCTTTGGGTGCTCCGCGTTCAAGCGGGCGGCGCTTCCGGGTCAGGCTTAGGCCAACTTCCCCCCCGGATGAGGAGTTCAGCTGGCCGTGCTCCGACTGCCGTGCCGGGATCCGGTGTCCAGCGCGGTCCCGATCGCCTTGCTCAGTTCTCCGATCCGGAAGGGCTTGCGTAGCAGTCCTTCATAGCCCAGGTCGCCCAGGCGATCCTCGACAACGGCCTTGTTGTGCCCACTCATCACGACCACGGGCAGGTCCGCGGCGATCGAGCGGATTCGGGACAGGAGCTGATCCCCACCCATCCCAGGCATGCTCAAGTCCATGATGACAAGGTCGACGCTTTGGTCGGGGGATTGCAGCAGAGCGAGTGCATCCGCGCCCGTACTCGCCACTTCTACCGCATGGCCACAGACGCTGAGTGAGGCCTGCAGGAACTGCAAAATGGAGAGTTCATCGTCGACAACCAGCAGTCTGCTCGGCTGCACCGGGTCCTTGGTGATCTGAGCCGCAGGTGCCACGGGGTCCGCCACGATTGGACAAATTGCAGCCGGGAAATAGACGGAAAACGTCGACCCCTCTCCCACGGTACTCGACACGTGAATCGCGCCCTTCTGGGCTGTAACCAGGCCATAGGCTCCGGAGAGACCTAGGCCGCGGCCCTCGAAACGCGTGGTGAAAAAGGGGTCGAAGATGCGCCTCAGCAGGTCGGGGGGAATGCCACAACCGTCGTCGCGAACCTCGAGAACGGAGTAGTGAGGGCCGACGGGCGGAGTCCCAAACCACTGACCACCTGTTTCGCCCGGGGGCAGGTCGTTGGACGCAAAGACGCGAACGTGAACGTTGCTGGCGCCAACGCCGGACTCGTGCGCGTTGGACACCAGGTTCACGAGCACACGTTCAAAGCCGACCTCGTCGATTTCGGCGAAGATGGCGTCCCCCTCGACTTCGACGGTGGTGTTGGCTGACATCTCGCCGCCGTAGCTTTCGAGGTAGCTTGCCGAGCGCACGATTTCCCCGAGGTCGAGGGTCTGGAGGTTCTCGATGCGCGGCTTGGACTGGTCCAGTAGCCGGCTGCATAGGTCGCTGGCGCGCAGTGCAGCCTGTGCGATGGCATCCAAAGAATCGTTGCTCTCGATGCCCGTGCCAACCCTAAGCAGCTCGGCGTGGCCGGAAATCGTGCACAGGATGTTGTTGAAGTCGTGGGCGACGCTAGCGGATAGCTGCCCGAGGCTGTCGAGCCGTTCCAGCTGAAGGACGTGCTGTTCGAGCCGCCGGCGTGCTTCCTCGTTGCGTGCCGACCGTTCGCCTTGTTCCTTGAGTTGAGCGTGCATCTGCCGCGCCCGCCTTTGACCGAAGAATAAGACGCCCGACAGGGTGGTCAGCAGCAGTAGCGCGAGACCTGCCGCGCCCCACTGCAGCATCAAGCGCTTGGACTGCTCCTCCGCAGCGGACTGTGCGGCCGCCGCGATGCGAAGCTTGTTGGCCGTGATCTGGGCCCGCCGCATGGAGAGGACCTCTTCTAGCGTTTCGGCCGCTCGAGCCCGTTCCTCGGGCGAGTCGGCGCCTTCTCCGCCGTCATAGATCGACTCCATACGCGTTGAGAATTCGAGGTGCACGTCCGCCTGGCCTCGCTCAAGTGCGAGCTGTGCTTCGATACCCCAGACTTCACGCTTCAGGAATGGCGCATCGAATTTCTCCGCAAGCTGAGAGGCCTCCGCCAGTAGGGCTGCCGCCTGGTCCGGTCGACCGGTTTCCAGATGAACCCAAGCCAGACGAGACAGCGACTTGGCGAGGTACTCCAGATTCTCCATGTCCCTCGATATGGTCACCATCTTGGTGGCTAAGGGCTCCAGGTCCTTCCACTTCTCCATGTGCGACAAGCGGTAGAAGCGAATCAGTCCAGCTCGTAGCAACACGGATCGATTCTGACGGGCTTCGGCCGCAGCTTCGATCTCAGCCAGTCGTAGGAGCTGGGTCTCGGCGTCGTCGCCGGTGTCCAAAGCGTGGGAGACCATTCGCAGCTGAACGCCAAGGGCACAGTCCCGTGCGGCACACGCCTCGAGGAGCTGGCGCGCCTCCAGCAGATCATCCACCTGGGGAATGGTGAGTTCGTGGACTTGCTCTAGGTCATGGAGCAGCACGAGGCAGCGCGCGGGGACGAGGAAGGAGTCTGTTCCCTCCGCTAGCGCAAATGCGTCTCGCATGCGGAGGGTCGCGCGCAGAAAGCGATCGCCCATGTAGTGCAGCTCGGCCTCGAGCAGTGCGAAGTAGGCCTGGCACGTTGGGTGGGCGTTCTCGGGCAACAAGGCCCGCGCTTGCTCCAACTTCTTAGTCGCCGCCGGGTACCCGGCGATGGCCATGAGTCCGTGGGCCTCATAGAGCATCGCAATCGAAGTGTAATCCGGGCGGCCCTCTGAGCGAGCGATCCGGATCGCATTCCGGCTGGCTTGAAGGCCGTCCGCCGCGTTCGAGAGCAGTCTGCGCTGGCAGTCTGAGAGAATCCCGTCGAGCTCGGCGTCACAGCCATAGGCTGCGGAGAGGGGAGACTCTGAGATCGTCCCAGGACCGGTCGGGTCCGGTTCACTTGACTGCGCGTAGAAACCACAAGCGCTTGAGCATAGGGCGATCGACAGCAACCAGGCCAGCGGCCGGGCGCACAACACTCTCCGACCGGGTTCCATGTTTTTGATCCTACGTTCTTTGTCCGACTCAGGTGCGCCCCGTCTTGCCCGGTGCGGCCAGCCCTGGGTCCATTGGGTAGCCAGGGGTTCAACAGCAGACTGGCCCGCTCCCCGAAACGGCGCCACAGGATCCGAGTGGCGAGTGCTTCGGTGACCGTTGGATTCTGCAATGCCCATCCAGGGGGATGCATGTCAGAGTTTCTCTCGGGCTCGCTAGCCAAGCGAGGGGTGGCGTCCCAGCTGGACTCAAGCGCCAAAGACCGTTTGGGCTTGGCCCCATTCCCCGGTGGCGGCGGCCATTCGGGTGCGAGCTCCAGTGGCGCCCGGGGCATTGACCAGTGTTCCAATGGTCGGGTCGTGATCGCGCTTGCGCCCCTAGTCGCGCTCGGCGCGGGGGGATTGCACCGGGTGCTTGCCCCAACAGGATCTCGCAACGATGATCCCAGGTGCGCCTGTTCTTGGTGACGCACGACCATGCACTTTCACGGACCGAAGCTATCAACCTGCAAGGCGACGGGCTCCGGGGCTGAGCTCTACATCGTGGAGGGGGATTCGGCAGCGAGCACCGTGGCCCAGGTTCGCGATCCCGCTTTCCAGGCGCTGTTTGCCATGCAGGGCAAGCCGATGAACGCGTACAAGAACAGCCTGCACCAGCTCCGTGCGAACAAGCAGTTTGCGGCACTGATCCGGGCCCTGGGGGTAAGGCTCGACGAAAACGGACCGCCCGCTGGCCAGGGGGTCACCCACCCGCGCTACGGCAAGATCATCCTGCTCTTCGATCCGGACGCCGACGGGATCCATGCTCGCACCTTGATGTTGTTCTTCTTCCATCGCTGGCTGCCGGCTTGGTTGTCCGCAGGGCGCATCTTCGATTGTCACGCACCGCAGTGGGAGATCACGTGGCGTGGTATGGCGCAAGCCGCCTACGCGCCAACGCCGGAACACATGCGCTTGATCCGTGACGACCTGGATTCCCAGGGCGCGCAGGACCTGAAGTGGAAGCGCTATCGCGGCTTGGGCAGCATGCCGGGTGAACTCGTGCGTGAACGCTGCGTGAGCCCAAGCACGCGTGAGCTACAGACACTTAGCCCAGCACACGCGAGCCAGGCGCAGGCGATGTTTGCAGCGCTTCGGGGCGAGTAGCTTTCCGATCTAGGGGCCGGGGCGGATCCGGTCACAGAAAAGGTGTAGATACCCGGTGTTCCGTTGAATCGTTGATTCTTTGGGTACCACGCAACCTAGCAGTGGTTAAGCGAGGTGAGCCTACCGCGCCGGCCAGTGGATGTTCCCCTTGCGCGCGGTGGCCTGTCGGAGAATCAATCATGCTCGCCAGCCGATCCCTCAGAACTGCCCTTGTTTGTCTCGTGCTCCTTCCCGATGGAGCCTTCGCCCAGTCCGGCAACATCGGACTAGAAGGAGTGGATTCCGCGTTCGGTCGCCGCCGAGCCGTGCCCACCGATCCAAGTGGTCCAGAAGCAGATGGCGAGGACCTTGGAGTCCTTTGCTTCGCCGAAGACGAGCTCGAGGGCAACGACGACTGCGGGGACGAAATTCCCTTGTCCGATGGGTTCTACCCGGACCTCACGGTTTCCAAGACGGACTGGGACTACTTCTCCCTGACCGTGGCCCCCGGCGGAACGGTGGAGGTCAGCATCACCCACCTGCAGCCGGTCGGAGACATCGACGCCTTTCTGTATGCCCCAGGGGACTGTGCGGCGTTCGAGACCGGTGAGCTGGGTTGTGAGAAGAGCCTGCAGTGTGCGACCACGGTCTCGGACCTAGAGGTCTTGAAGTACACGAACTCGACGGCGGAGTGCGCGACCTACGTTCTGAGGATCTACATCGCACCGTGGAGCAAGACGGGCTTTTGCAACGAGTACGACCTGGTCGTCAGCGGAACGATCGGAGCGCAGATGGGGGTGACCTACTGCGCCCAGAACAACAACTCGACCGGCAAGGTCGCGAGGATTGAGGCCTTCGGCAGCATGGTGGCGATGGACGGGGAGCTGACCCTGGTGGCGCGCAACATGCCCGAAAACCAGGCTGGGTTCTTCGTCGTGTCGACGGATACGGGCTTGGTGGACCTGCCGGGGGCGGGATTCTCCGATGGCTTGCTATGCCTGGGTCCTGAAACGGGACGCTTCAACGGCCAGGCGGGCAAGCCGGGCACGGTATTGAGCACGGGGGTCGCCGGAACCTTTTGCCTTCCGGGGATCGATCTCAGCATGCTGCCCTCGAGCTCCGGGCCTAGCTATCCCGCCCTGGCGGGCACTTCGAGCTACTTCACGACGTGGTTCCGGGACCCCGGCGGCGAGGTGGGCAACAGCTTCAGCGACGCCGTCGTGGTCGACTGGGAGTAGGGAGGCGAGCCCAGGACAATTTCCGTGGGATTCGCAGCCCGATCTGGCGGCCGTCTGCGTGGGGGGGGATGAGGTCACTCCGGTGGTCCAGGGGGTGTCCCTGGGCGGCGGGGTGGCCATCCCCTAGAGAGACCCATCCATGTCCGCCAGACTCATCCTTGTCCCCGGCCTGTTGGCCGCTAGCCTGCTCGGCGGTACCGCCTTCGGGCAGTCCCAATCGATCTCCACCGTCCGCGATGTCGCCTCCCTGCCCGGCGCGAACTCGTTGTACAGCACCCCGCGCCTCCAGCGGCGAGGCGTGACACCGCCGATTCAGGCGGCCGGAGGGGGCTGCGATGTCCTGATCGATCAGGCTCCGGACGGCCTCAATGCCTACTTTTCGGATTCTGGCGCCGACTTCAGTGGCGGTTCGCAGGTCGTAGCGGAAGACATGACGTTGGCGAGCGACCACGAGATCTGCAGCATCCAGATCTGGGGCCTCTTCTTCCCTGGCGGCGCCGTGCCGTCGGGTGGGTTCGAGCTCTTGATCCATGAGGACGCCGGCGGCTTCCCGGGCGCAGTGATCTACTCCGAATCAGGCGTGACCGCTTCGATCGTAGAGACGGGCAACGTTCTTTTCGGTGCCAACGAGGTCGAGGTGTTCCTTGAGCCGATGGTGCCTGTATTGCTCCTGGGCGGTGGCACGTACTGGTTCGAGATCTCCTACACCTCCGGTTTCGGCACCACCGACTTCGTGTGGGAGACCGGCACGCTCGACCCGGTCTTCGGCGCAGGGGGCTTCTCGTTTGCCCTGGAAGCGCCCGGTGTGACTTGGCTGGATCCAGCCGTGGACGAGAATCTCGCCATGGTGGTGCGTGGAACAGAGTTCGTCGACCCCTGCACTCAAGATGACTTCCTCGAGGACAACGACGATTGCGGTCAGGAGATCGTGCTGGGGGATGGGGTCTACCTGGATCTCTTCGCCTCGAAGACCGACTGGGACTACTTCGCTCTGACCGTGGCCCCCGGGGAGACCCTCGATGTCAGCGTGAGCCACGATCAGTCCGTCGGCGACATCGATGCGTTCCTCTACGCTGCGGACATGTGCGCGGACTTTGCAAGCGGCGACGTCGGTTGCGCAGGCAGCTTGGACTGTGCCTTCACGCTCGATGACGTCGAGACCCTGAGCTTCACCAACATGAGCGGGGTTTGTGAGACGTATATCCTGAAGATCAACGTGTGGCCGCCGACCACGACTGGCGATTGCAACAACTACGACCTCACGATTAGCGGCACTGTGGGGTCACCCATCGGGGCGAGCTACTGCGCGCAGAACGCGAACTCGACGGGCCAGATTGCCCGCATCACGGCCCTGGGCAGCGATGCTGCGGCGGATGACCAGCTGACGGTCGTGGCCAACCGCATGCCGGCAAACCAGATCGGCTACTTCATCGTGTCGTTGGCTCCTGACGCGGTGGACCTTCCAGGTGCCGGCCTGTCCGACGGTATCCTCTGCTTGGGGAGCGGCAAGGGTCGCTACAACGGCCAGAACGGCAACCCCGGCGCGATCTTGAACTCCGGCGATGCGGGCACCTTCTGTCTCGCGGGCCTGGACACGAATCTCATCCCGCTCAGCTCGGGCATGAGCTACCCCGCGATGGCTGGTTCATCGAACTACTTCACCGCCTGGTTCCGCGACCCGACCGGTGTGATCGGCAACAACTTCACCGACGCCGTGCAGATCGACTGGCAGTAGGTCCAGCTCTGGTCGAGCGCTAGTCCACGCGCTACTTTTGGGCTGGCTCCCCTGCGGTTTACGCAGGGGAGCCAGCCAACTGCAATTCTCCGCCGCCAACGGTCCGTCCCTGCGGGCGGTCGAGCGCCTGGGCTTTCGCTTCGACGGCGGATGGCTGCAGCGCTTGTCGCTGGCCGAGTGCTTGAATGAGGCCCGCGCTTCGTCCGCATGAATCTAGTTTTCGATCGCATTCCCAGGATTCCTTGCTGATCGGTGGCGGAACATTCGTGGGGATCTCTGTACCGCCCGATGAACTTCAGATGGCATCTGGAGAGTTGTCGGGCACAACCCAGATCCCGACTCATGTCCGCCAAAACCATCATCTCTAGCCGTTTCCTGTCCGCCGGCCTCGTTTCCGCCAGCCTGCTCACCGGCGCCGCTTTCGCGCAGACGAGCGTGTCCACCAGCCCGAACCAGACCTTCACGTCCGATCTGACCGGCCTCGTCGCCTGTGCAGATTCCGTTGTCGATCAGAACGGCTCGGGCTGCATGCAGGCCAACGTTGTGCCGACCATTGGCATGCTGTATCCGCTCAGCGTCGACTTCTTCGTCAGCGCCGTATCGGGCTTCGTTGGCATGGGCACGACCAGTCCGCTCGCCGACCTGCACGTGATCGGCGAAGGCCTGTTCGACCTGTCTGGCGCGAGGGCCGTGCTTCTTGGTGACTCGAATGGCGATACCGGAGTGGTCGGGTTCTCGGCCGGCGGTGCGCGTCACGATCTAGCCTTCACCAATTTTGGCCTTAGCCTTCGCCTCAGCGACATGGTTGAGGACTTCTTCTTCGGCAGCAGCGGTCGCTTCGGCATTGGTACGAACGCACCGATCTCGGACTTCTCGATCCAGAACCGCATTTGGATGGGTATCAACCCCTTTGGGTTGGATGAGTCCGTGGTCATGACCCGTCGCGCTGACGATCTTCGGGCGGCGTACATGGGCCCGCTCAGCGCGTCGCTGTACACCATCGGTATGCACCGTTCGGACGGGTTGTTCATCGGCGGAGGGATCCTTCAAGACGACGATACGGACGAGGTTTCGATCTTCGCCGACGTGAAGAACTTCCGCGAAACCAACCCTCGCAACCCGAACACCGACATCGTCTACGCCTGCATCGAGGGCCCCGAGGCTGCCGCCTACGTGCGCGGCACCGGAGACCTGATTGGCGGCATGGCGCACATCGAGCTGCCCGAGCACTTCTCCGACGTGGCGATGACCGAAGGGATGACCGTGCACGTGACGCCCCGCTCGGCGAGTTCCCGTGGCCTAGCGGTTGTCGAACGCACGAAGACCCACATCGTGGTGGCTGAGCTCTTGAACGGCCAGGGCAACTACCAGTTCGACTGGGAGGTCAAGGGCGTTCGCGCCAAGTACGAGGACTACCAGGTCGTGCGGCCCAAGCTCCGCTCGCCGCTCCTGCCGGCCACGCACCAGCAGCGCTAGTTCGAGGGCTGCGGCCCCGTTGCCGCAGGTTCGAATGACGCGCCGGATGCCATGTCGGCATCCGGCGCGTGCATAGGAGGTGGAACGCTGGGTCGAATAGGCGGCCCGGCGAGCAGTCCACGAAAGGGACAACGCTACGCGTGGTCTTGCTGAAACCTAACGGCCCTGTTAGTTTTTAGTCATGGAAGCCAAGGCCACTGATGATGCATTGCAGGACACGATTAGTGGCCTGCTTGAGCGCATCAACGGGGGAGATGAGGGGGCTCGGAGCGAGCTCTTCGACGCGCTCTACCCGACGTTGCGACAGAATGCGCAGGCCAAGATGCGGGATCAGCCCCTCTCTCACACCCTGCAGGCGACGGCATTGGTTAGCGAGGTTTTCCTGCGGCTGGTCAAGCCCAGCAACAAGATCTATCGCGACCGGGAGCACTTCTTGAGTGCCGCATCCAAGGCCATGCGGCACGTCCTCATCGATCACGCGCGCAAGCACTCGACGCAAAAGCGCAGCGGCCATCGCGAGGTCGTGGAGCTGGACGAGTGCGCTGCGCCGGGTGAGGACCTGGACCTGCCGATCGTCGACCTCGAAGCGGCCCTGGTCAAGCTCGAGACCATCGACGCGAGGATGGTCAAGGCCGTCGAGATGCGCTTCTTTGCGGGCGCCTCGGCTGCGGAAACGGCCAGCGCGCTCGGCATGCCCCCGCGCACCTTCACCGCCCGCTGGTCAGCCACCTGTGACTGGCTGCGTCAGCGACTCGGCGATCTCTGACGTTTTTCGCAACTGCCCTGCCGGGTGGGCTGGCGGCTTGCGTGTGCCCCCTTAGAGACCCGTCCAATGATCCTGCCCCCCTGCCTCTCGCTGGTGTTGGCGCTGGTTCCTACTGCCCAGGAACCGACATCAGCGATCACCCGCCCTTGGATTGCCCTTCCGCCTGAGCGTGAGTTTTCCACCCTCAGCATCGACAAGGGCGCTCTGCGTCTTGGAGTTCTTGACGCCCCCACGGGGGAGCCTCTGCATGTCGATTGGTACGACTCCAGCACATGGCAAGACGAGGATCCCGTAGCGACTTCTACCATCAAGGGTGATGGATCGGACTCCGGGCTAGTCCACGGCCGAGGACCCGTCGATGCTTGGATCAAGAGCAACGGCTATCAGCATTCGCCGTTGCAGTTCTCGGAGAAACGTGACGTGGCCTTGATCATTGAGCGCCCCCTGGAGCTGGGGGGGACGGCCCGACTGATCCTCGTCTCTTCCTTGGGCTTGGAGCATGCTGTTGAAACCAAGGCGCGGATGTTTCCCACCTTCGTGAATGCGGTGCTGACCACTGACGGGAGCACCGTCTATGCCCAGGTGTTTCAGAAGCTTGAGCAATGGACTGCACGCGCGTTTCTTGATGACGACGGTTGGCCGCGCTGCCTCGCAATCAGTGGGGAGCAAAGCCGTGTCCACGTCCCCGGCACACCAGGGGATTCCAAGGCGTACGATTTCTTTCTCCTCAACACGCCGACGGCCCTAGAGGTCTTCGCTGCAAGGCGCAGCATGCCGCCGGGCTTGAGCCTTCCTCCGCGTGGCGGGCCGGTGCCCATCGAGGCTGCGTTCGGGATCATCCCGACGAGCAACTTTGCCACCTCAGCGGGTATGGACCAGGCGAGCGGGTTCGTGGTGGTGACCGAGCGCGACCGTGCGATCGTCAAGCGGCTCACCGGCGAGAACAAGCTCGAGCCTATCGCGGAGTTCCCCGGCCCCGAGGATCGCGACGAGTTCCGTGAAGCTCGCATCGAGGTGCGCTCATCTACGTTTTCAGCGGGGAAGAATGGTGAGCCGTTGATTGTCGTCTTGGGCCTCAGGAAAGACCCAGGTCAGTCCCCTAGGAGGGATCCCAGCACAGGTCAGTTCGGCGCCTGGGTGCTAGAGATCGACCCAGCGAGGGAAGCCAAGCCCCGGGTGATCCTGCGCACTCCTTGGCTGAATGCCCTCCGGTGGAACGGCCTGTCGCCTGAGCTCCTCCTCACCGAAGATCGGCGCATGCTGTTTCTGATGACTCGGGGACGCTGCTGGCGCTTCAAGGTGGCGGCGTGAGGACCCTTCTTCTTGTGGTGGCGCTGGGATCTCTTGTCGCGATGATCGCGTGGAAGTCCCCGAGCCAAGCGGCGGAGGCGACCGACAAATCAAAACCGGATCAGCGCCAGGGCAGTTTGCCGTCAGATATCGATCGGTGGGAACCCTGGCTGGCTTGGCCCTTCGACGGCGGGACCCACGCCAAGTTCCTGCAAACCTACGGTCAGTCGGAGCGGGTCTCGCCCCTGGACGTGCACGAGGGGCTCGACTTGGCAGTCCCCGCCGGTACGCGCGTCTACTCCCCCGTGGATGGCCGTGTGGCGATGCTGTTTATCAACAACACCCGCCGCCCACACAGGGGGATCGTGATCAGCACGGTTCATGGCGATGTCGAGGTCATGGTCAAGCTGATGCACCTGCGCAAGAACACGATCCAGGTCAACTTGGGCGACCGTGTGAGCGTTGGGGACTACCTGGGCAACGTGGTTCAGTGGCCAACGGATGATCCCGATGACCTCTATCCCTCGCATCTGCACCTGGGCCTCGGCATCGGACACCTTGACGCCAAGGGGAAGCGAAAGTCTGTCGGTGGCGAGGACGAGCTGGTCCTCAATCCAGTCGATGCGTATGAGGCGAATGCCAACCCGCTCGTTCACCTCAGGGCGCCCATCGATGAGATCCCGCCTGTATGTGTATCCCTGAACCCCGGCGGTAGGCCCGTCGAGGCTTCGTTCCGAGAGCACTCGACCCGGATGCCAGACAATCCGTTGGTGTTCCGTCCGCTGATCGGGACCCCGAGTGAATGGAAGCAGAGCGCGGATATTCTCGATCCCCTGCGGCTATCGGGGACAGTGGATATCGCGTTCGCGTTGCGCGACCTGCACACCTTCGGAGTCGACTACGCGCTAGCGCCCCTAACCGTTCGCCTCACCATCCATCGATCTGGCGAGAGTTCGGAGGAAGAGCTGGTCCTCGAGCGGAAGCTCCTCATGGACGGCCCGCTGTATGCCTCGGATGAATTCGCAAAGCGGATCTACTTGGAGCCCAAAGGGTCAATGGCGAAGGATCACTCTGCCTTCGTCTTTCATCTGACTTCGCTCAACGGGCGGGGCGCCGAGGATGATCCTCCCCGCGGCTGGGTCACGGAGCCGGGTGACTACGTGGTCCGCGTATTCGCAGGAGACTTGACCTTTCCCGACACGCTCGTCGCCGCCCAGCGGGTCACCGCCCTCTCGGACTGACCAAACACTCGTCCTCGGCGTTTCCGGGGAGAGTTCATTTCTGCCCAAAAGGAGCCATTCATGGCCATTCGCACTACTGCCAAAAAGAAGCCGCTCGGCGGCACCCCGGAGAAAACCAAAGTGACTGCCACGGTCGACAACCATGGGGGAGGAGGTGGCGGCACGTTCGAAGCGAACGTGATCATCAGCTTCAACTCGAACAGCCTGAAGGAAGTTGGCATGAAGGCAGGTGGGGAATCGATCACCGACGCCAACACCGGAATCAAGACGATCACCTGGTCCGACGAGACGATCGATAACGATGGGACCGAGTTCTGGGTGGACTTGGAGTGCAAGAACAGGAGCACCACCGATGTGAATTGTCTTGCGGTCAAGCAGCCAGACGGCCCCACGTCCAATACGGACAAGGTCGAGGTCGGCTGTCCCTAGGGGGGGCGTAGGAGATGGCTCTTGGTGCTTCTCCAAATGCTGGCCCAGTGCCCATCGGAGCCGCAGCTCATCCGGGGGAAGCGCCCTTTGCCTAGAGGCCCGGCCGAAAACCCCGCGCGGGCGAGGCACGGCTGATTCGACCCGACTCTGCGTTGCCAGATTCCGCGAATGGAGCCGACCATGCACAGATTCCGGCGCCTTGATTCGAATCGAGTCGCCCGCACCTCGCCCGCGCGGTGTTTTCGGCCGGACCTCTAGCCTGAGCCATGCATGCGCGCTGGCTCCAGAGCGTCGAGTTGTCGCTCTGGAATGAGCCCCGGTGGCCCAGGGGCTGCGTGCAGATCGTTCCCGGCGACGGGTTGGTGCGGTCCTATTGGTCCCTCAAAGCGGCGCGGATGTTCTCGATCGTCGGCGCGTACTGCTCTGGCCACGCGCCCTCCTGTACCCCCGAGACGTCCAGGTAGGTGTCCAGCATCTCCTGGGCACGTTCCAAATCGCGCAATTCCTTGTCGGGGGACATGACCAGGGCCTCGGCGTAATTGAGTGCGTTTTCCCCATCCGGGATCGGGTTGGCCAATAGATGGGCTTCGAGCTCATTGCGCGCATCCTGCGCGGTCGCTGCATCTTCGACCAAAGCTGCGAGATAGAAACGAAACACAAGCATGGCCTCGGCGAAATTGCTCCGGTTCCATTCCTCGATTGTGATGGAGAAGGAACCGAAGGTGTTCGCTTCGGCCCTTGTCGCCTCACCGGTGGTCTGTCTCCAGTTCTCCACGGCCTGGTTCATGTGAAGCAGCCCCTCTTGGTAGGCCTCCATGGTGCCAACGAAGAAGAGGTCCTGTGCAATCAGTGAGTGGAGCAACCAGCTTCCGACATGGCTCTCCAGGGAGGATCGACAGTGCGATACGCATTCTTCGTATTGGCCGTCGGCCCAGAGCGAGATGGCTCGTTCTTCATCCCTCGAGCGCTCAAGCTCCTCGATCCTCGGATCGCTCGGGTCAAACTCACGGAAGGCCTCCAGTGCGGGGCGCGGATCGGGTTGGTTCCGCAGATGCTCGACGATGGCAAGGGTCGCCAGCGGCCCCTCCTTGTTCCAGTCGATTTCAAGGGCATGCCTCGCCGCCGCTTCGGCCTCGGCCAGGAGCTGACGCCTAGTTTCCGAATCCGGATCGGCCTCCGAGGCTGCAGCAACGCACGCCCAACCGAGATTCACCAGCGAATCCGAGTCGGCGGGGACACTCTCGACGACCTCGCGAAGAGTCGTACGGGCTGCTTCAAAATCGCCGGTCGAAAGCTCGAGCCGGCCCTTGGCGCGCTTCGCCATGAAGGGATCCCAGTCCTGCTGGGTGGCCTCGACCCTCGTGAGAAGAGCGTCGAGCTTGCCAAGGGCTGCCAGGGGCTGCCGCCGCTGCTCTAGGGCCAAGGCTTCTCCGTACTGGGCCTGCGGGTCGCCAAGGGTGAGTCCCTTGCGGAATTCCTCGACCGCGACAGCGGCCTTCTCGTGTTCCTCGAGGGAGCTATACATCTGGTAGAGCGGATACCAAACCTCATCCAGATCTGGGTCCAGCTCAGCCGCGCGCTGCATCGCTGCAGCAGCCTCCCCGAACCCCGCAGACCGCTCATGCGTCATGACGTACAGGCCCAACAGGTACTGATCGCGCGCGCTGTCAGAGCGCGCCTGACTGGGGTCGTACCCACGCTCGATCGCATGTTGGAGCTGGCGCTCAGCGGCCCGATACCGATTCAGCCGAGCGTAGGCGCCAGCCAGCAGAAGCGCCGTCTCGGGGGAATCGGGACGAAGGCTGTCGGCCTTCTCGAGCTCCGCGATGGCACGCGTGTTGGATCCGCGCTCCATCAGGCGGCCTGACTCGGAGACATGCACGCGCCACGACTCGTAGTTCTTGCCTTCTTGGCTCGAACTCAGCGCTCTGGAAAGGCCCCAGGTGGACAGGGCCAGGAAGGTCACGAGAGCTCCGCCGAAGACGCGGGTTTGGTGGCTGCGCACCCAGCGGCCAAGGGCCTGCCGGCCGGTCAAGGGCTTAGCGACGGGGGCGCGGCCATCCAGGTAGGCGGCAAGGTCTTCCGCGAAAGCGCCAGCGGTGGCGTAGCGGTCGGACGGCCGCTTCTCGAGGGCCTTCAGGGCGATGGCCTCGAGGTCGCGGCTGAGGTCCGATCGGATCTTGGTCGGTGCGGTGGGGTTGCGCCTGTGGATCGCAGCCAGCACCTCGGGCATGGTCTCCCCGGGGAAGGCTTGCTGGAGAGTCAGCGCCTGGTAGAGCATCGCGCCCAAGCCAAAGACATCGCTGCGCCCGTCGGTATGGTCGCTGAGGCCGAGGGCCTGCTCGGGGCTCATGTAGCGAGGCGTGCCCTGGACGGTGCCGGGGTCGCTGATGGATCCCTCGCCAACGATGCGCGCGAGTCCGAAGTCGGCGATCTTCGGTCGATCGCCGAAGGCGATCATGACGTTCTGGGGCTTGAGGTCGCGATGGATGATCCCGGCGTCGTGGGCGTACTGGAGTGCGTCGGCCAGCTGGTAGAAGAACAGCGCGATGCGGCGGTCGTAGTCCTGGGGTAGATCGCTGGTGTCGACGACCTCGCTCAGGAAGTCGGAGAAGTTGCACTCGCCCTCGACGAATTCCTGGGCGATCCAGTGAACGCCTTCGGATTGGCCCATCGCGTAGACCCCGACGATGCCGGGATGCGTGAGGCGTGCGCCCGCGCGGCCCTCTCGTCGGAAGTAACGCAGCAGCTCGGGCGTAACCAGGTCCGGGCGGATCAGCTTCAGCGCCACCGGGCGCTGCAGGGACACTTGGAGCGCCTCCCACACCTGGCCCATCGAACCCTGTCCAACAAGACGCTCCAGACGGAACTCGCCCACGCTCTCGCCGGGGCGGCGGAGCGTTGTGGCCCCCAGCTCGGCAGGGTCGAGCAGGACGGTCCGCGGACGGTAGAGAAAGGAGCTATCGGACGGTGTGTCCAGTACCTCGGTGGACTCGTCCACCAGTAGGGAGCGCCATTCCTTTCGCAGTTTGCGCGCGTATTCGGGAACGGGGGTGTCGGCGAGAAGCTTGTCGAGCGGTTGTTCAGCGGGCATGGCGGACCTCCATTTAGAGGGGTACACGCGAACGTCTGGCCTTTCGGCCGGGGGGATTCCGATTCTTGTCGTCCCTGAATCTACCTGGGATTCAGGTGCCAGAGTTACGCTGTCTTGCCATGCCCGGGAAAGACATCGATCCGACCGAGCCGATCCGCGCTCAAGCCGCTGCATTTCCGGAAGTGGCCGAGGGAACGGCCTGCACCCAGAACTCGTTCAAGGTGGGGAAGAAGGCATTCCTGTTCATCGGACCCCAAGGCGGTCGCTACAAGGCAATGTTCCGCCTCGAATCGTCGATCACCCAGGCGGAGGAGCTGGCGGCCAAGGACCCAGATCGCTTCGAGGTCGGCAAGCCGCCCTGGGTGACAGCGCGCTTCACCGCGGACAAGCCCATGCCCAAGCGGCTTTGGACGAAGTGGCTGAAGGAAAGCTACAAGCTCAGCCAGTCGAAGTAGACGCAATCGGCCCCTCCGCAGGATCTGCGGAGGGGCCGTGCGATTGCCAGGACGCGCGCAGGGTGCGGGTCTGGCTCTGCCGCTTGCAGGGCTACTACTTGAGCTCTTCCCAGGGGATCTCGACCGCGTCGGTGAAGTTGTTCCCGACGACGCCGGAGGGATCGCGGAACCAGGCCGTGAAGTAGTTCGAGGTGCCGACCATGGCGGGGTAGCTCGGCCCGCTGCTCAGCGGGATCATGTTGGTGTCGAGGCCAGTCAGGCAGAAGGTTCCGGCGGCGCCGGAGTTCAGAATCGCGCCGGGGTTGCCGTTTACGCCGTTGTAGCGGCCTTTGCCGCTGCCCAGGCAGAGGAAGCCGTCGGAGATCCCGAGGCCGGGTAGATCGACGAGCCCTGCGGTCTGCGAGACGATGAAGTAGCCGATTTGGTCCGCGGGCATGCGGTTCGCCACGAGGCTCAGCTGGTTGTCTCCGGGGAGTGGACTGCCGAGGGCGGTGATGCGCGCGATCTCACCGGTGGAGTTGGCGTTCTGATCGCAGTAGCTGAAACCGATGGGGGATCCAACGGTTCCGGTGATCGTCAGGTCGTAGTTGTTGCAATCACCGGTTGTGGTCGGGGGCCAAACGTTGATCTTGAGGATGTAGGTCTCGCACACGCCGCTGGTGTTGGTGTAACTCAGCGTTTCCACGTCGTTCAGCGTGTAGCCGCAGGCCAGGCTATCCGTACAGCCCACGTCGCCACTGGCGAAGTCGGCGCACATGTCAGCGGGGTACAGGAAGGCGTCGATGTCCCCGTCGGCCTGGATGTGGCTGACGCTGATGTCCACGGTGTCGCCCGGGGCAACGCTCAGGGAGAAGTAGTCCCAGTCGGTTTTCGAGGCGAACAGGCCAGGGTAGAAGCCGTTGCCCAGGGGGATCTCTTGACCGCAATCGTCGTTGTCTTCGAGGAAGTCGTCGTCTTGGCAGGGATCAAAAGGATCCGTTCCGCGGATGACGATCGACATGTTGTTGGAGGTCTGAAGCCAGTCTTCGCCCGGAGCTTGAAATGCGAACGTGATCCCTTCGCTGCCGGTTAGCGGATCAGGATTGCCCTGGATCCACACGAAATCGTCGGTCCCGGTACCGGATGAGTAGTAGATCTCGAACCAGTAGGTCGTTCCGGAGTTCAGGAGCACGGCCGCTGTGGGAGTCAGCGTGAACTCGTACACGTCTAACCCGAAGACCAGATCGCCTGTGGGGGAGGAAGCGAAGGGCACTCCGAATTCCGAGTAGACCACCGGGCCGGGTAGGCCCATTTCATCTTCGTGGACAAGGAGCTGGATGCTACCGGGGGGGAAGCCGTTGGCCGGGGCGAAGGCTCCCCAGATCGTGAGGTCGCAGATCTCCTTGTCGGACGCAAGCGTGATGTCCTCAGCGAGGACCGATTGGTCGAGAGCCGGATCATCGATCTCCGAGTCCGAGTAGAAGGCTCCGGAGTTCGTGGGCGTCTGGTTGAGGAGAACCTCGCAGCCGCCCCCGGCCTGGGCAAAATTGCTGGGGGGGGTGAGCAGATGCTGCGGGGAGCTGGGCAGGGAGTTCGCTCTGGCTGCGGGGGCAAACGGAACGCCAGAGATGGCGCCGGATTGTCCGAAGGCCGAGCTGGCGAGCAGGGCAGTCGCCAGGAGGGTGGGTGAGGTGAGTCGGCGGATAGACATGATGAAGTCGCTATTCACTTGCCTCCGCACCCCGTGGGACGTCCAGCGGGCTTGTTTTGGAGGCTGTCGCCTACCCCAACGGGGACTATTGCCCGCAGAGGCAAAGGAACCCAAAAAACGGAGGCAGTGCAGCGCCCAGCCCTAGCGCCACCCCGCCGAGGACTGCTTCAAGCCCCAACAGCTGCCAGGACTCCCCTAGCCGGCTGATCCCGGATCGCGACGCGGTCATGGATGTGGTGCCGGATGTCTTCCTGCTCGCCCTCGCCTCGGCGAGCGAGCTGGGTGAGCCCGCTGCACAGCGAGCGCTACTTCGACCTGGGTCCCCGTCATCCTGCGAATCACTGGGTCAATGGGTCGCAAGAACGGTCGAGTACACGCGGGGCAGCAGCACACGCACGGGGCACCTGGACATCAGTCCTTTGCTTGCAGCCGAACTGCCTGCCGACGGCTTGGACGGTGAGGTCTTGCTTGCCGAAGCCCGCGCGCAGGGTTGGACCATCGGCACCTGGTAGGGCAAAAGGGGCCTTCCCCGTCCGGCGCAAGGGCGACGGCTGCTGTTCCCCGAATGGAGTGAGTCTGGTCCGACTGCTCGCGTTCGCTGGAAGGCGTGCAGCGCACTTCGCTGCTGCGTGCCTCCGGTCTTGGTTGATCGGGCGTTCTGCTGCCAATGGGCAAGCCGGGTGGAGAAATCGCGATTTGTTGAACCCATTGGAAGCCGCGGTGAGCGCCACAATGGTGCATCAGCACAGGCACGATCGGCGATCGACAGTTATCCTGATCTCTACGGTTCCCCGACCTTCGCTCGAAACTCCTAGCCCAGGACCAATGATGCTTTCACCCCGACTGCTCCTTACGGCTGCCCTCGCTGCTGGCCTCGCTTCTTCAGCACTCGCCCAGCAAGAGCTCTACGCGCTCGCACGATTCAGGAAGATCTTTCGCATCGACGACTACCAGTCGGCTGCGCCGATTCCGGTGGAGGTTGCCACCTGGAATTCCAACGGGACGATCGCGGATCCGACGGGCTTGGCGATCGATCCAGACACGGGTCACTTCCTTGTCCTGGCTTCGCCCTGGACCAAGTTCAATGGGGATGTCTCCGAGGTCGTCGACTTCGACCCCGCTACGGGCGTTGGTACGGTCGTGATGACTTTGCCTGCCGTGGTTTTCTCGGGACTCGACCGGCGCTGGGATGGCAAGTACTACACCTTGCGCGACGGCGAGGAGCTGTGGCTGCTCGACCTGGATGCGGGCACCTGGACGATCGAGTCGCTTGCAAGCACGGTGGAAGGTTTGCGTCCCTCGCTCGCCGTGGACGCGAATGGGTCCGTTCTTTCCGAAACGGGCGACCTGGGCCTCATCGACCCATATAGCGGCGATGTCACGGCTGACGTGATCCTGGACTCCACGGTTCCGATCCCGCTCGGGCTGGAAATCGATGCCGATGGGCAGGTCTACCAGGCGAGTGCGGTCGCTTTGGTCGATCGCTACGACCCGGCGACTGGAACGTGGACGAACATCCTGGGCTCGTTCAACATCATGAACAATGTCTACGACTTGGCCTTCAGCGAAGTGGTCGACGGAGCGGGCTACAGCGAGACCTGCGCAGGGTTGCCGAACAGCACGGGGCAGGGCTCCACCCTCGAGCTGCTCGGTTCGTCCAACGCCGCGGCCAATGACCTGGAGCTGGTCACCCGTCAGCTTCCGCCGGCGACCTTTGCCTACTACCTGGTCTCGGAGGTCACCGCCAGCGTTCCCGTGGGGGACGGCATCCTGTGCCTCGGTTCCCCGCTCTTCCGCTACAACACCAACATTCTGGTCTCCGACCCTGGCGGCACGGTGCGCTTCCCCTTGGACCTCGGCCAGCTCGCAGGCGGGCAGGTCGCCTTGCCCGGCGACACGTACCACTTCCAGCTCTGGCACCGCGACTTCACGACGACCTCTACGTCGAACCTGTCGGCCGCGGTGGGCGTGACGTTCGAGTAGTCGCCGCGCCTAGCCGGGACGATTCCCCTGGAATCCTACGGGCTAGAGCTCCATCCAGAACTCCCGGCGCCCTTCGATCAGGGGCGCCGGGGCATCGGGCGGTTGGCGCTTGGTGCCGCGCATGCCCATCTGTGAGGTCATCGTGATCGCTTGATGATGGCTGGGGTGAATCTCTTGGCGCAGGCGTTCGTAGCCGGCGTCCCTAGCCCAAATGATGAGGGCTTCGAGTAGGCGCGAGCCGATGCCCTTGCTGCGTTCGTTGGACGCGACCCAAAGCCCGCCGAGCGTGGCCCAGGGCCCGGGGCCATCCGCCGGTGAAGCCCACACGAGGCCCAGGTCCTGCCCGCGGTGCACGGCGGCGAAGACCTGCGAACCGCCGATCGACCCTTCCTTCGCTTGGCCGTCGAGAGGATCGCTGCGAAAGGACGCTCGGTCTTCCGCGCTTGTCCTGTCGAGCAAAGCGGCGATCTGTTCGGCGTCGAGCAGTGGCTCGATGCTGGCCGCGGAGGGCGCGAGCGCCGCGGCGCCGGCGCGCAGCTCTTCCACCAGCGCAAGCTGCTCGATGGTCGCATCCTCTGGGAACACCAGGTGGAGGTAGCGCGGCCTCAGGTGCATGTCCCAGAACCCGCCTGTGTCAAAGACCCGCTTCAGGGGTTCCTGCAGCGCAGCACGCCCCGCGCGCGAAAGTGGACCCAGGGTCCAGCACTGGTTCGGGGCGGCGAGTCGTTCGATCCATTCCAAGGATCCGTCGTCCATGACCCGGGCGCGAAACCGGTCGCCGTAGACCAGGGTGCGTGCCTTGTCCCCAGGCCAGGCCACCCGGGCGGAGGCCACCGTCCACCCGTCGGATCCAGTGCGCAGCACCCAGATCCCCACGGGCAGCCGCAGCCCGGGCAGGTGCAGCAGCACATCGTCCGGCTCTGGACCGGTCGCTTTGATTCCCTTGCCGATGCTCGCCAAGGTCGCGGCCACATCCCAGTCGGCGGGAGGCTCCAGATCGCGGCGACTCCAGGACGCGCCGCGCGCGAGCCACTCGCGCAGGTAGCGCTCGAAGCTGACGTTGCGACCGTTGGCACCTGCGTCGTCGTCGTAACCGGATTCGAATCCGCAGGCAGGACACATGTGAAAGGCGCTGGATCCGTACACCCGCCCGTAGGGCGGCGGCGGATGCCCGGCCCAGGGCGCGGGCGGCATGTCGTCGAAGGGCCGCGATTCCGGCCCGCGCGCGAGCCCGCACACGGGACAGAGGAAGACGTCCTTGGGCGAGGGGGGCTCGGCCATTGGGTGCTGCGGGCCTACCTGGTGATTGGGGCTAGGGGAGCGGTGTGTGTTCGTAGCGCGACCGCAGAGCTGGCTCTTCGAGCAAGGAGTGCATCTCCAGGACGAACGAGCCGTCGCTCCGGAAGTGGTGAATGAACTTCACCCGGACGGGGCTGCCGTCCACGCTGGTGTGCCTGCGCTCGAAGGTCAGGGTGGATGTGGCCGCGTCGAAGGTTCCTTTCGAGCGCACCGAGAGACCAGGGCCCTCAGAGGTTGCCGCGACCGATTGGAATTCGGCGAGCTGGGGGTCGTAGCTCACGATCGCTTTCGCCTGGTAGCCCTGGTTGTCTCCGGTGCCCAGGGTGGTCACCTCGACGGCGTTGCCGTGCAGGATCCAGCGCCCTTCGAAGGTCCCCGTGTAGTGGGGGGCCAAGGCCCCGAGCTTCCCGTCGGCCGTTTCGCCGGTCACGGCAAAACGCCCGACCAGGGCGGACAGCACCTCCAGCTCCGGCAGCGCGGCATGCGGGATCGCGCTGCGGGTCCCATCCACATCGTTGGAAAGACACCCCATCGTTGTGGATGCCGCAAGCATCAGGCACAGGGTCAGTCGGCGCGGGATCAGGGAGCTCATTGGAATCCTCGGGGAGCAGTCGGGGACCGAAATCCCATCCTACTTCCGAGGGTTCGCAAGCGCCCTTAGGGCTCTCCCCTGTGCCCTGGAGAGCCTAGCCGGGGGTCCCCCGAGGGCGGGCTATGCCTCCAGCGCGCCCGCTCTTCCGAGCGCCGCGAGCACCCGCTCCGCGCTGCCGGGCCGGCACACGAGCAGCTCGTTGTTGTAGGGATCGGCCTGGTTGTAGGCGTGCTCGTCGCCGTTCAGCTTCGACACGTGCCAGCCTAGCGCGCGCGCCACGACCTCGGGCGCGCAGGTGTCCCATTCCTTGAGGCCGACCTTGTGCACGTAGAGATCGGCCTGGCCCTGGAAGAGCATGCAGACCTTGTTGCCGACGCTGCCGGCGGGGACGAGCTCGGCGTCCATCTCCTTGGCAAAGTTCTCAACCCAGGGCGGCGTGTGGCTGCGCGAGCAGCCGATGCGCAATTTGGCCGGCGGCTCGCTGTCGCCGCGCACCGCGTCGCCGGGCTTGCCGTCGGCGCCGATCATCCCGCCGCGCACGTGGCCGGGCGTGGCCACGCCCCAAAGCATGCGCCCCTGGGCCGGCAGGTCGACGGCGCCGATGCCGCACACTCCGTCGAAGGTCAACGCCACGTGCACCGCCCAGTCCTTGCGCAGCTGGCTGTATTCCTTGGTGCCGTCGAGGGGGTCGACGATCCAGCAGCGCTGCTGCTCGAGGCGCTCGGGGCTGTCCTTGGTCTCTTCGGACAGGATGCCGTCGTCGGGGTAACGTCCCTGGATCATGCCCTGCAGGTAGCCGTCGCATGCCTGGTCGCCGACGTCGGCGAGCATCTTGCCTTCCCAGCGTTCGAGGGCGCGCAGGCCCATGGCTCGCTTGCCGGCTTGGGTGGCAGCGTTTTGGGCGAAGGCGAGATCGCGCTCGAGTGTCGTGGCGTCGGGGTACATCAGGCGGGCTTTTCGAGGTTGCCGGTCCAGGCGGCGATGCCGCCTTCGAGGTTGAGGAGGCCCTGGTAGCCGCGGGCGGCGAGGGCGTCGCACACGCCGGCGGAGCGACTGCCCGCGGCGCAGTAGATGAGCTTGATGCCGTGCCTAGGGATCTCGTCCATGTGGGACTCGATCTGGTCCATGGGCAAGAGCCGCGCGCCGGGGATGAAGCCGGCCGCGGTCTCGGAGGGAGTGCGCACGTCGATGAGGGTCACGTGGCCGTCTTCGATGAGCCGCTTGGCCTCGGCCTCGTCGATGTCGCGGAACAGCACGCCTTCCATCACCATCTCGCGCGTGATGGTCTCGCCCTCGGCGAGGCGCGCGAGCAGCTCGCGCTGGACGGTGGTCGCCTGCTCGAGTTCGCGCTGGAGGTTGTTGATCGTCCGGCGCGAGTCGGCTCCGTTCTCGTCGAGCGTGCGGCTGATGACGCCGGCGCGGGACGAGGCCAGGAGGGCGATGAGCAATGCCGCGATAGCGACGACAAGGGCGGCGAAGGCCATGGGGGGGGCGGGGCTAGAAGGCGTCGGGAATGACGGGTTTGCGGCGTTCGCGCAGCAGCGCGACGGATGCCGTAAAGCCGTGCAGGAAGGGCCGGCCGCCGATCATGCCGATCTCGCCGCCGGCGAACAGGCCGGCGAGGGGGAGTCCCGGACCGAGCTCGGCCTGGACGGCGCGGGCGTCGTGGTCGGGCTCGTCGAACATGCCGCGCCCGCGGCCGCCGCAGGTGAAGAGCAGCGCGCCCATGGGCTTGTCGTCGGGGTTCCAGGCGTTCACGCCGGCGGACAGCAGGCGCTCGAGCTCGTCGCTGGCGGAGGCGCTGTCGCGCACCATGAACTGCACGGTCATGCCGGTGCGCACCTCGGGGGCGGCGACGGCGATGGCGTTGGACTGGGGGTGAAAGCCCATGATGTTGCGCACGAGCAGGTCCGAGGCGCGGAACTCGGAGCGCGTCGGGTCCATGGCGAGGCCCAGGAAGGCGCCGGCCTGGAAGAGCTCGCGCTCGGGATCGGGCAGCTCGCCGATCGTGCGCATCATCATCTCGGCGGCGGGCTTGCCGCGCAGCTTCTGCACCATGGTGCGTTCGGCGGCGGTGACCACGTAGGGTTCGCCCACGGGCCGGCAGCCCTGGCTGACGGCGGAGATCAGCTCGATGTCGCCCTCGAGGAGCATGCCGATGGCGCCCTCGGGGCTGGACTCGCCGTCCAGGTACAAAAGGTGCGTGCCGGGTCCGGTGCCGCCGCTGGCCATGGCGCCGGCGACGGTCATGCCGGGGACTTCCTTGGCCAGGTGCGGCAGGAAGGCGGGCATCGGAAAGGTGAAGGGATCGCCCAGCAGGAGCAGCCCTGCTTCGCGCGGGTCGGCGGCGTCGGGCAGGCCCTCGAAGGTGAAGCTGCCGCCGTATTGGCGCTGGGCCTCGATGCGGGCAGGTGTGAGGCGCGCGCCGGGCAGGACGGCGGCGAAGAGCGAGAGCCCGGCGCGCCCTTCGAGCTCGTGCATCCCCTCGACGCAGGCGCCCGCGGTGCAGCCAAGGACGTGTCGGGCGCCGGTGGCGGCCTTGAGGTGCGCGCCCAGGTCGGGCAGTTCGAGCACGTCCTGGTCCCAGGGGCCGGCGGCGAAGACGACCAGAAGGTCGGGGGGGCCGGGGCCGAGTCGCTCCAGGAGGGAAGCCACTGCCTCATCCGCCGCATGCCGGAGGCGCGGGTCGGTGGAGTGGGCGCTTGCAAAGTGGGGGCTGGCCATTTGTTGCGCGTATCCTGGCTCGACATGGCCGCGGGCGCACCACCCAAGCCGGGGGATTGTGGGCGCTGCACTTGGACAG
>CAYWNK010000011.1:0-45519 GCA_964459495.1 uncultured Planctomycetaceae bacterium | reverse complement strand
CGATCCGGTCGTACCTCCGCACCTACAACGAGAACCCCAAGCCGTTCCGCTGGACAAAGACGGCGGACGAGATCCTCGAATCCGTCCGACGTTTCTGCCTCAGAACTTCCGACTCAGGACACTAGGTGCTGTTCGACACCCGGCAGGCCCAGAGCCTAGGCCTGATCTGCTCGCCCTGGAGGAAGAGACGCGCGAGTCCCTCGGCATCAACGACTCCGCCGCCACATTCCACTCCTCCGTCCCCGCGGCCGACCCCTGCCGATGGACCTCATGGCCCAGCCCGTCGAGCTCGGACTACACGGGCGCTAGGGTCCACAGTTCCGGAGCAGCGTCCAGACTCTGGACATGGGGCCAGAATTCCCTCCTTCCAGCCCCTTAGGGAGCCTGCAACGGTGCTGGCACGGAAGTTGATCGGGGATGGTGCGTGAGCCGTTCTTGGCCTCCAGATCGTTCCTCCTATCGACCATTCCGATGCGACACCAACCCAGCACCCACCTGCTCTGCGCAGCACTCCTCACCCCCTTAGCCGCCGGCCAGATCTCCTTCCAGATCCCCACCACCCTGCCCGCTCCGCTGGAGCCCGACGGCATCACCTGCGCCGACCTGGACGGCGACGGCGACGTGGACCTCGCCGTCGTCACCGAAGCGCCGGACAAGGTCAGCCTCTACTTCAACCAGGGTTCCGCCTCCTTCTTGAGCCCGATCAACGTCTTCGTGGGCGGCGGCACGTCGCCATCCGATGTGGCTGCAGCCGACATCGACCTGGATGGGGACATGGATCTCCTGGTGACCCTGAAGGATTCAAACACCGTCCGCACCCTGATCAACGGAGGCACGGGGAACTTCGTCGCCGGCGGCTCGACCGCCACCGGAGGTCTGGAGCCGCGCGCCATCGCGGTCACGGACCTGAATGGGGACGGTCAGATCGACGCCGTCACCTCCAACAGGGACTCCAACACAGTCAGCGTCCTGATCAACAACGGCGGCAGCTTCACCGCAAGTGTATTCGCCGCCGGCGCCGAACCCCGCTTCTTGGGACTCGGCGACATCACTGGGGATGGGGTGGCCGACATCGTCGTCGCCGCCCACGACGACCGCACCGTCAATGTCCTCGCCGGCACCGGCACGGGGGCCTTCGGCCCGCCTAGCTCCACCTTCGTTGGGGGCAACCTGCGGCCCGAGGGCATTGCGATCGCCGACCTCGACAACGACGGAGACGCCGACGTCCTCGCCTCGACCTCCGGCAATGGCCTGAACTTTGTAAGCGCCTTTCTCAACGTGGGAGGCCAGCTCAGCGCTCCGATCCACTCCGCCGCTGGCGGGGTGGAGCCCGGTGAAATCGTCGCCGCCGACTTTGACGGAGACGGACAGATCGACGCCGCCATGGCCAACAAGACCTCCAACTCTGTCTCGGTCCTGCCCGGGCTGGGGGGCGGCGTGTTCGGTGCGGCCCTCGTTCTCGCCGGAGGCATCGAGCCCGAGGGACTGACCGCCGCCGACCTCGACGGCAATGGCTCCACGGATCTGGTCAGCTCGAACAAGCTCTCCAGCGACGTGCGCGTCTTTGTCAACGACAACGGCGGCACCACCGGGCAGATTGGAACCAGCTACTGCCAAGCCCTCGCCAACTCCAGTGGCCAAGCAGCCAGCATCGCCGCGACCGGGTCCGAAATGGTCGCGGCCAACGACCTGACCCTGTCGGCTGCCGGTCTCCCCGTCGGCCAGTTCGGCTATTTCCTGATGTCCACGAGCCAGGCCTTCCAGCCGGGCTTCGGCGGCAGCCAGGGAATCCTGTGCCTGGGTTCGCCCATCGTGCGCTTCAACCAAAACGTCCTGACGTCGAGCCCCATGGGGACGGTCAGCTTCCCCGTCGACCTGACGGCGCTGCCCGGCGGCACCGTCATCAGCTCTGGCCAGGCTTGGAACTTCCAGTACTGGACCCGCGACGCGAACCCGGCGCCGACGTCGAACACCAGCGACGCAGTCACCATTCTGTTCCAGTAGGGACCGACCTAAACTCTCACCCGCGCGCAGTCGCCTTCCGGCGGCTGCGCGCTCTTCGTTGACGCATGCCCAAGGCCCAACGGGTCCGCTACTCCCGCCATTCCTTCAGTCGCTGGTAGATCTTCGCGCGGCTGATCCCGAGCAGCTTTGCGGCCTGGCCCTTGTCGTTGCCGGTCTGCTCGAGCGCCCTCTCGATGGCCTCACGCTCGAGTTCGGCCAGAGGCCGGACCACCCGGGAGTCCGCCGCCGCCAGCCCCGTGTACGCGGGCCGGACCAGGCTCGGGTCGCGCAGGTCACCGTCGGACAAGATGCAGAGCCGGGCCACCTCGTTGGCTAGCTCGCGGACGTTACCCGGCCAAGCCCGCTCCCCTAGCGCACGGAGAACCTCCGGTGAACAGAACCGGCGAACGCCAGAACGGCGCTCGTCCAAGCGCAGGAAGTGATCGATCAGAAGCGAGAGATCATCCAGGCGCTCCTCCAGGTTCGGCATGACGATGCGCATCCCGTCCAGGCGGAAGAACAGGTCGGCCCGGAACGTCCCTTCAGCCACCTGAGAATCGAGGTCCTGGTGCGTCGCCGTCACCAGGCGAAAGTCCACGCTGCGGTCCTGATCTTCGCCGATGCGCCGCACGCGCTTGGTCTCGAGCACGCGCAGAAGCTTGGCCTGTAGGCCAGCGGGCAGCTCGCCGATCTCGTCTAAGAACAGGGTCCCGCCATCGGCCCTCCCGAACAGGCCATCGCGCGACTGCCCAGCCCCCGTGTAGGCGCCTTTGGAAGCACCGAAGAGCTCCGCCTCCAGCAGCCCTTCGGGAATCGCCGCGCAGTTTTCGGCGACGAAAGGACCCTCCGAGCGCCCCGACAGTTCGTGCACGGCCCGGGCCGCCAGCTCCTTTCCCGTACCGCTGGCGCCCAGCACCAGGACCGAAAGATCGCTTGGCGCCACCTGGCGCAGCAGGTGCTGCACCCGGCGCATGGGCTCGGAGTCACCGACCAGGCCGCGGATGGGGATTCGGCCCCCTTGGGCCTCCAGCTCCCGTCGAGCCGCCTCGAGGCGCGTTCCCTGGTCGACCACCTCCACCTCAAGCTCGGCCTTCAGGGCCTGAATCTCCTCGAATCGCTGCACCTGTCGAATCGCCAGGGATGCCTGGTCACTCAACAGCTGAATCAGGCGTTCCGCCCGTTCATCGAAGGCCCCGACCTTGCTGCGGTGATCGAGATAGAGCACCCCTCGGAGCCCGGGCTCGACGCGGAAGGGTGTCGCCAAAATCGAACGCAGCGCCAGGCTCTCCACCGAAGCCGCCATGTCGATCTCACCTGTTTCCAAGCTCTCCGACCAGCGCAGCGGTCTGCCTTCGCTGAGAGCCTTGCCAAGCACCGTGTAGGAGACCTCGACCTCGGGCAGCTCGATCTCGCCATACGAAGAGTCCAAGGCGTGGTCCAGTGAGAGCGCCCCGTCGACCTCAAGGGCCAGAAAGCCACGCTCAGCACCGCTGGCATTGACGGCGCATCGCACAATGGCCTTCAACAGCGTGCCCAGGTCGTCATGTTCCACGAGCAGGCGATTG
Source organism: uncultured Planctomycetaceae bacterium (assembly GCA_964459495.1). Lineage (GTDB taxonomy): Bacteria > Planctomycetota > UBA1135 > UBA1135 > CAYWNK01. The sequence continues at coordinate 41,950 of CAYWNK010000011.1, read as the reverse complement.
ATCTCCAGGATCTCGATTACGTCCACGTCCATCTCCTCTTCGAAACGACACTCCTGCGGGACCGGGTCGGGAACACCCAGCAGGCGGGGCAGCAGCCGTTCCCGTTGTTCACTCGTCAGGCCCTCCGAGCAGCGCAGGAGCATCCTGCGACCCCGGGCGACGGCCTCGCCTTGCTGGTCTGCTGGACCACGCTGCGCTAGCCCGAAGTAGAGGCGCGCCAAGAGCCCGTCCACACCCCGACCTTCCAGTTCCTCCGCCAGGGACCAGGCCTCCTCCCCCAGCAACGGCGACCGAAGGCCTTGGTAGACGGATGCTCGCAGGCGCGCGCACCCAAGCTTGGGCAGCCGACCTTCGCTTCCTCCGAGGATCGACCGCAGCCACGCCGCCTCCTCCTCACAGCGCTCTCCTTCAATCCCCGCGAGTCGTGCCCGCAGGTCCTCTCCCTCCAGGTCTCCCTGCATCCACCCACAGCGAATCCAAAGCAGGCGCGCGCGATCCCCGCTCGGCCAAGGCCCAAGTGGCATCGGCCCCTCGGTCGCTGCCTGCAGAAGGACGCGATGCAGGCGCATCCACTCCTGTTCCTGTGGCCTGCTGCCCTCGTTCATCTCATCCAAGACGGCCGTCAGCTCGTGCAGGGCTGCTGCCACGTGTCCTCGTTCCGCGCGCAACACCGCCAGCCCGCCGCGCACGAGCAGGACGCCTTCCTCTTCGCCAAGCAGGGCTCGCTTCTCGAGGGCTTGCTCCAACCAGGCCTGCCCCTCGGACAGGCTCCCATTCTCCCGCAACAGATTCCCCATGGCCGCCTCCGCTTGGGCGATGCCCGCCAGGCTGCCTGCTTCGGAGTGCAGGGCACGGGCCTGCTCGAGGTGGGCTTTGGCCAGATCCATGCGACCCTGGGCCCTAGCGACCAGCGCGAGGTTAAGCTCGAGGGGCGCTGTCGCGCGCGCCTCGCCCACCTGATCCGCCAGTCGTTGAACTGCGACGAGGGCTCGCCGGGCCCCCTCGAAGTCGCCCGCCTCTAGAAGTCCTGGGTTCGCGAGGGAGACCAAGTTGATCTCAAGCGTTGCGGCTGCCCGGGAATCTTCGGGTCGTGCAGCCTGGGCGCGCAAGGCCCCCAGGGCCTCCCAGTCCGCCGCACTGGCCAAGGTCATCGCCTCTGCGAGAACTGCCCCACCGTCGGGGTCGCGGCCGAGCTTGGATGCAGTCCGCAACTCGCCCAAGGCCTCTTCCAGATTGCCGAGCCGCAGGGCGATCCGGCCGCGGATGCGCGCCGCCTGCCCCTTCGCCCGCGACGACTCGCGAGCCGTCAATCCGCGAGCCGTCTCTCGCGCAGCGTCGAACTCCCCGGCCTCCGCCTGGGCCATGCCCAGTGCTTCTAGGCAATCGGCGAGGAAGGGCCTAGCGCATTCGCGGCAGAGCTCCCGGAGCCGCGTCAGCAGATCGACGACGCGGTGCGGTGTCTCGGTCATGGTCGCGGCCTGGGCATGCTGCAGCACCGCGTCGAGATCCCCACCCTGTCCGGCGGCCGCGAAGCGATGCATCGCTGCTTCGATGGGCGAGCCCCGTTCCTGCAGGACAACCGCGATCCGGCCATGGAGATCCCTCCACGGGCCGCCGCCCACCGGGCGGGCGTATCCGGGAAGGAGCCGTCCCCCCGGGCTCGACCGAATGCGTCCCCTTCCGACCAGCCGCGCTGTGCGCTCAGCGACATCGGGTCCCTCCACGACCCTGGCTAGCTCGTGAATCTCGACGCCTCGGAGCCAGGTAAGGGCAAGCTCGATCTCCAGGTCCTGATCGCTTGCCGCGCGTCCCTGGTGGGAGGGCCGAACGTGGCTGAGAAGGTCGCCCGGCCGAAGCGACCACCCCTGCGACCAGCGGACCATTCCCACCCCCACCCATTCATCGAACAGCTCCTGGAAGCGCGACGCGGCCCCCCCTGACTCCGCTTCGAACCTGGCGATCAGGTCCAGAAGGCGATTGTCATCCGCCGCCAGCCAGGGTCCGAAAAAACCCTCGATGTCGCCCTCGACAAGCGGCGGAACCACGTAAATCGAATGCTCTTCGCTCCAGGGAGCGGGCGGGGAATGGGTCAACACGATGGTGCGCCCGGGGCCGGACCGAGCTCGGGCCCGAACCAGCCAGCGCAAGGCCTCACGCTCGAACTCCCCTTGGCCGAGCGAGACCAGGATGGGCACGTGGGTATGAGACTCGGCGAACTCGGTCGCCCAGCGCGCGAGATCGGTCGATCCGGCAAGCTGCTCGGTGTCCACGAGGAGCTGCAGGCAAGCCAGGGGCGCCCCGTCCATGAGGGCCTGCTTCGCTGCAGCCTGGGCGAGGGCATCCAGCTCCTCCCCAGCGGGCGCCACCCATGCCTCGACACCCGGTACCAGGGAGTCCGACAGTCGACCTTCGAGGAAGGCGCGACGGCCCTCTCCCGCCCAAGGCTGCAGCCGCGGCGGTCGACGCTCGGCCCGCCATCCGGAGGCGATCTCAACCCCGAGTCGACGCACGAGGTCGTCGGCGACCGCGCGGCAGCTCGCAGGTCGATCGCCGATTGACCGGCGCACCATGCGGTGCACTAGATCGCGGGCCCAAGCGGGGAGATCCTCGGCCCGCGATCTGGAAGCGGTGAAGAAATCATCCGCGGGGAACGAACCGTGGAATGCCTCGGGAGCCGCGCGTTCCGGGACCAGGAGCCCGTGCAGCATGGCCCCCAGGGCAAATACGTCGGTCCGCAGGTCCAAGGGTTCCCCGCGCAGCTGCTCTGGCGCGGCCGCGTACCACGAGCCTCCCCCACCCGACTCTCCCAGGGGGCGGCCGAGTCCGTAATCGATCAGCACGGGCATCCCCTCCCCGGTGACGACGACGTTCTCTGCTTTGACGTCAGCGTGAACGAAGCCGCCGTCGTGCAGCGCCTGCAGCGCCTCGGCGAGGTGCGCGATCACCCGCCCAACCGACCTGCCGTCCCGCCCGCGAGCCCAGTCGGACAGGGGCTCACCCGGGACCCACTCGCGCACGAGGAAGCAGCCTCCGCCCCGCAGGGGCCCCATCCCAGTGAAGGTGACAAGGCCTGGATGCCGGACAGCCTCACCCAGCCGGAGCTCCGCGCGGACCTCCTCGCAGTCCCCATCCACGAGCCGCAGCACGCGCAGCTGGTCTCTCTGTGTGGCACGGATGGTCCGGGAGCCCCGGGCCGAGCCCAAAAGGACACCGTCCCGGAAGCCGGGAGGCAGGGAAAGATGGATGGGCAGGGCCAAGGAGAGTCGAGGAATTGGAAGCGGTTCCAGATTCTGGACGACCCAAGCCGGCGACCGAATGCCGTCGTGCTTTGGGGCGCGGGCAGCGCGAAGCGGACCGCTTCAGGGACGTAGGCTATTCTGGAACAAGAATTGCACCAGTGGGAACCAGGAACGCCCTGCGCAGCTGCGGCGCTCTCATCCACCGAGCTTCGCCCCGATTGGCCAGGCGCCGGTCGATTCCCGCTCTCTGCAGTTGCCGTGCCAGCCCCCGAATCCATGCGTCTCCCGACCCTTTTCGCCCTAGCGTGCGGCACCCTGCTCGCCGCGTCCGCCCCGCTCCAGGCCCAGGTGGCCGTCGGCAACCAGCGCCTGCGGAGTGCCCAGCCCCTGGGCGCCGTGGCGGCATGGCAGGGGCTCGCGGGCGGAGAAGGCCAGGTGTCGTGGTACAACGCCCAGACGGGCCATCTCGTCGCCTCGCCCCCCACGCTTTCCCAGCTGCGCCTGCTCAACATCGACGTCGTCGGCCGAACCGTCGATCAAACCTGGGACCCCAGCCAGGTCCGCCTGCGTGAAGACGTCCCGGGAGGCCGGCTCGTCCTGCCCGACGGTCGCGGAACCCTGCTGCGCTACGTCCGCCGGATCGGCGGCTCCACTTTTCGGTTCGGAATCCTGCACCTGCAGCGCAGCGGGGCCTTTCGCCGGCTCGCGGAACGTTCGGGCTGGGGCCCTGCAGGAACGGCGGACCCCTACCTGGACTTCGTTGCGGTCGGGCCCACGGCGGAGAACATCCTGCTGGCCACCGTGCCCCAGGCGGGTGGCGACCTGGTTGCAGTCGACCTCCAGACGGCGGGGACCAGCGTCCTGACCAGCGCTCAACCGCCCCTGAGCTTCTCACCGGCCAGCTTTGGCCTCAGCAGCACCTGGGGCTATGGCGTGGCGAGCGATCGGATCGTCCGCTTCGACCTCGCCCCGGGCAGCGCGGCCCAGGTCGTGCCCATTGCCGGGGGCCCTCCCGGTCTGTTCTCCGGTGAGTCGGCCTGGAGCCCCGGGCGCACCCGCGTCGTAACAACCGGCGGCCCCGGTTCGACGATGCAGATTCCCTATGTCTTCGGCAGGCAGGGCAGCGCCGCGCCCCGGTCCAGCACACCCGCGAACCTGGTCGGTGCAGGCTACCTGCCCGCCAGTCGGAGCGGACCATTGCTGGCGGTCGACGATGCGGGGGAATGCGCGGCGTGGGTCGTCCAAGAGGCGGCGACTCGCGAGCTTTACGCCTCCGACGTCTCCCAGACCACGGCTCAGCACCTGAGCGGCGACGCCGAGTTCGCCGACACCTTCGGGGAAACCGGCGTCATCTCCGTTCAGGTCCCCGGCTCCCTGCAGTTCGCTGTCGGTGAAAGGGACGACCTGCTGCTCGGAGGCCTCGAAGGCGCGGACTTCTACTCTGCCACGGCACAGCCTGGCGGCGGCTTTTCTATCGTCAACGTCACCAAGACCTCCGGGGACCTGGTCGCCCCGTTTGAGGGGGATCCGTCCATCACCCCACAGGAGATGCTCGCGACCGCCGGCGGCCTGCTTGTCTATGACGATGACGAGGGCCGGCTGATCGCGATTCAAGGGAACAGCGCAACCACCCTGATGAATGACCTGAAGGACCACGACTTCTTCATGCCGGTCCCTGGCGGGATTCTCGCCGGCCTGCGGCGAGACAGCACCAACGCCCACGGCGTCTGGTGGGTGGATGACAGCCTTGCGTCGACGCCAATCCAAGTCGACTCCAGCTCCCCGGGCTCCGAGCGCTTGAATCCAGTCAAGCTCGAAGGGTCACGCATCGGTTACCTGCTTGGGATCAACGAGGCGCCTAGCCTAGTCGGGGTACTAGACCATTCGACGGGAGTGAGCGTGATCGCCGCAACCGGCACCGCCCCCTACGGCCTGGCCATGGCGGCAACTCCCGCCGGAGGGCTCGCTTTCGTGCGCCAGGACCCGGCTGGCTTTGACCTGTCTGTCGCCTGGGGCGCCCCGGGCCCACTGACCCCCTTCGCAACGCAGGGTCAGTCCGTGATCCTGCTCCCTGTCGAATAGCGCGACCGGAGGTCCCTCGTCGCAGATGAAGCGACCGGATCAAGACGCCATCATGCGGCCGAGATGAACCAACGGCTGCCCCAGCCGCAACTCTGCGCAGCTTGGCTGATCGCGACCATCCCGCTCGCCCAGCTCACCGCACTGTCGTGGCGCCACTGGGCATCACCGACGATCGACCTAGGCAGGGGGCTTGACTCGGCCTGGCGCCTGGCCCGGGGGATCACCTGGCCTCGTTGAGAGACCCGCTGTCGCCTTGGTAGAGCAGCTGGGTGTTCCAGGTGGCCCGCTCGGGGCTCCTGACCTTGATCGCCGCGAACCTGCTGCTGGTCGTGGCGCTTACCGTGCAGCTGCTCCGGGTGACCGAACCCATGTTCGACGCCTGGAGCGCGGTCACGGCCAGCCTGCTCTTGCCCGCCGTTCTCACGGTCGCCCAGACCCAGAGCATCGGCAACGACAACGTCCTCACGTCCCACTCCCACGAGGCGACCCACGGCTTCATGCTGGGCACGCTCGCCGCGCGGTTCATCTGGCGTGCGGGGCGGAGCGAAGGGTTCCGCAACTGGGTCCGGGACGCACTGGATTCCCGCGTGCGCAAGCTGCCGTTCTACGGCCACAACCGGGGGGCCGATATCTCACCCTTTGGCGCGGCGGTCTCTATCGACGCGAATCACATCCTGGTCGGAGGTCGAGGTCTGAACGGCGAGAGTGTCCACCTCTTTGAATTCGCAATCGGGGTCTGCATCCAGCTGCTCTTGCCAGGCGCCCCTACCGAGAACTTCGGTGCCTCGGTCACACTCACTGGAGACGTCGCCATCGTAGCGACCGCCCTTGGGTGGGAACGTGCGCGGCTTCGACCCTGTCACAGACAACCTGCTTTGGACGACGGAGGGCACGCGCTCCTTGGGGGCCTTGGGCCGCGGCCTCGCCGCCCCTGCGGACAAGGTCCTCGTCTCGGATGCCGGGGGCTTCGAGAACCCGATGGCATATCTCCTCGACACCACCACCGCTGCGATCCCGCGCACCTTCGTGCCTCCGACCGGCGGCTCCGTCGGCGATTCCGTCGCGCTCACCCAGGACTGGATCGCGATCGCGGACAAGGAGGTTTCCCGGACAGCGGGCACGATGCATGCATGGGACGTCGCCACGGGATCCCTGGTCAGCCCCTGCACTAGCTTGTCTTCTAGTGTCGGAATGCCCAATGGACGCAAGCGTCCATCGGCCTTAGGGATGTAGGTCCGCCGCACTGGTTTCGCCCGATAGGCTCCGCGCGCGAGGCGCGCAGAGAGGTCTTGGAGGTTGTCCTCCAGACCTTCTGCGTAGCTAGCCCAAGTCACACCGTCGACTCCTGCCGCAGCAGTCTTCTTCATGTCGAAGAAGACTGCTCGCAGGTGGTCCACGTTGTAGCTGTGGTGCCATAGCGAGGTGAGCTGCTGACCCCTGTGCCGGTCAGCCGCTTCGCGTAGCCGCTGAAGGTTGCTTTGCAAGGTTGCCCGACTCTGCGTTCGGTCCTTGGTTTCCTTCAACGAGTTCCCCATGGCCCTTGCGCCTTCCCTCCACTCGCTCCGCCGGTCGGGCCGCAGCCCGTCCTTTGTTCGCGTGCTTCTTCGGTACTATGCACTCGTCCGACTTCTCATGCTCGTGCATCAGCGCTTTGCTCCAATTGGATTGTCGCTGCGGACCGGTGCTCCCATCGTTCGCACCGGCCAAGCATGAGATCTCCCAGTTCCCGCGCGAGGTGATTCCGCACATGCTCGGGGTCTCAGACCGCGGAGGAGCGGGTGCACGCTCGCCTTGCTAACGCGCACACCCGTGTTGCCTTCCGTGCTCGGTAGGACGTCCGCCTCCTCGACAAGACGACTTTCGCGGCTCAATACCCGGCCTATGCGTACCCCTGTCAACGCTTCGCCCCCACCCTCACGGGTACAGACGCATGACTCGGGGCCAGCGTGACTGGCTAACTCTTCACTGTGGGACTCTTTCATTCCTTCCACCTCGCCAGTTAGCTGGCGCACACCGAGCCCGTGGAATGCGTCCCGGAGGCCTACTCCACGACCACGCCGTCCACGACCCGAGGCGGGCCGCTGACTGCCGGCTGGTTTCCGATGCTGGGAGCCACGTAGTCACTAGCGCTCGGCAGGTCCAGCGCGTCCGCCGCGCCCAGGTCGAGGGTCGGCGCACCACCGGGGTCTTCGTTCATGGTCTGCTCGACTTCCACCGCCCGGAGCAGGTACTCATCGCCGTTGGGTCCGAGAAGCGTGCCGTCGGCCAGGCTAAACCGCGGGTACCAGCGATCCGGAAAGGTGTCGTCGTTGAGGTCCACCGGGTCGTAGGGAATGCCGTGCAGATTGCCCGGGCCCTGGTAGCTCAGAAGGAACTTCTGACCGTCGTAGGTAGCGTCCCCGTTCATGTCGTCCCCCGTGTTGTGCGTATACAAGAACTCGATGGGGCGATCGAAGGACACGGGCGCCCCCATCGCATCGAGAAGCTCCACGTGCCTGTTCCAGTCGTTGGGTCCGGTCTCATAGACATAGAAGAGATCCACGTTCCAGATGTCCCAAACATCGGTCAGCCCGGCGGTGTCGGTGACCAGAGGTCCAGAGCGCATCCCCCAGTCGAACGGACCGGACATCGGCATCTCCCCATCGGCTAGGCCGACCACGCTGAGGAGCGAGCCATCCCCCAGCGGGTCGTAGCGCAGAGTCAGGTCCGAGGTGTCGTAGCGATAGACGTAGGGGCTCGCCGTGTCCACCGCCGGCTGATGGAAGACGTCTCCAGTTTCCGCTTCCGATGCGGTGATCTCCGCCTTCAGGCAATCGACGTAGCCAAAGAGCTCAACCGCTGCGCCGCCCCCTGTCACAAAGGGATCACCGCTATTGATGAACTTCTCGCCAAAGTAGGTCACCAGCGATTCACCCGCCACATAGCTGAGCGGCCCACCAAGGGTCGGAGCCCACATCGCGAGGTAACCGCCTGCATCGACGACGTCGATCACCGTCGGGGAGCCGAGATCTTCCCATTCTTCGCTGGATCCGTTCCAGACGGCGATGCGCCTGAAGTTCGGAGCCACGTAGTCCACGCGATAGTTGGAGCCCGCATCCCACCATTCGAAGACCTGTCCCGCCAGCTCGGTCAGGGGAAGATCGTACTTGCGGAATTCGACCATGCGCCCCGGGGCAACCGCCACCGTGTAGGGCGTGTCTTCCCCTTCGCCATAGTTGTCCTGATAGACGGTGTCTCCGTCCTCTAGCCCAGCCCCATCCGGAGTCCATAGCCCCCAATACCCCATCCATCCATAGGCCCCTTCCTCGGTTCGAATTCCGAATCCCGAGTTGAGCTGCACCCGGTTGCCGATGTCGTCACCATCCGCGTGGTACAGGTTGTAGCGGTAGACCCGGTTGGTGTAGTCGGTGCGAGAAACCGTCGTCACCGCCCCCCCATCGATCTGGCGCTTGAGGTGCGTGTCGTTGAAAGCAACGCGGACGCTACTTGTGATGGGTCCCGAATCGCCGGAACCATCGTTGTAGCGCTCGATCTTCTCGATGCGCGCCGCGCCGCTGGAAAGATCGCTGGCCATCGACACGTGCACCCGTGTTTCACCGGCCTGGTTGCCCGGAGACTGGTTCATGTCCACATCGCCGAACTTCTCCAGGAAGTAGAACCCGGGGTCCGGCATGCCATCGTCAGCCAGCATGCCGATCATCTGCGCATCGGCCACCGTGCCACCATCCGGTACGCCGGCGTAGTTCATGACAAAGCGACCGAAGGGGTTCTCATCGGTGGGCGCCTCGGTCACGTCCATGAGAGCATGGATCAGTACACCATCCTCGATGGGCACCCAGAAGCGGTTGACCTGGGCCGCATCGTTGGCGAGCCGGTCTGCCTCCACGGTGAAGAAGAGCAGATTCTGATCCACTGCGGAGGACTGGCCGCTGCCCGAGCTCTGCTCCTGGCCGTCCTGGCAGAGCCCCTCGTCGACCTGGGCCACGTAGGGATCCTCGTTGACCAGGTCCCCGTAGGCCGTCATCGAAAGCATGCAGAGGATCTGATTCCCCTGGTCCATGTCGCCCATGGCCGGGTCATAGACCCGAATGCTCGCACCGTCGGTCACGTAGTCGGCATCCGGCGGCAGCGTCGACCCACCGGGCGCACTGGCACCGTTCCCGCCGGTGGAGACGTCGCTCTCGTCGGGCTCGACGATCGAGACCCCCTCGGGTCCACTGAGCCCGGCAACCTGGGTTTCATCACCGCCGCCCCCATCGGATCCGGAGCTGCAGGACACAGAGATCGCTGCCAGTAGGGCGAGCAACGCGGAGGTGGTTTTCATGGGCAAGGGGCAATTTCTGGGTTTGGTAGGCCCGCTCCTCCGACTTGTCGGACTAGAGGTCCGGCCGAAAACACCGCGCGGGCGAGGTGCGGGCGATTCGACTCGAATCAAGGCGCCGGAATCCGTGCATGGTCGGCTCCATTCGCGGATTCTGGCAACGCAGAGTCGGGTCGAATCAGCCGTGCCTCGCCTGCGCGGGGTTTTCGGCCGGGCCTCTAGGGCGGTCCCCGCCACATCGGTCCGTTGCATCGCCGACTGAACGATGTCGCCCTCCGGTTCGCATCGGTCGGATTTGACCTGGCTTTGGCTAGGACGCTGCTTCTGCGGAGCTCCCCCCCCCCGGTCCCCATGCCGATCTCGCAACACCCTGCTAGGCTCGAATCCATGGACTGCGCAATGCCGCTTCGTTGTGGCTGAGCCGCGGCGCCCGCTAGAGCGTTTGGCTCGCTGTCCCCCATCGCCCAGGCGGCCGCAGCTCGCTGGCGGACCTTGGTCTCGGTGAGGGCCCCAGCCTCGACCTGGCAGCAAGCCCCCAGGGGTCAAGTCTCGCTTCCCGGGTGTCGATGCTGCGATTCGCCCCTCTCGCTAGTGTTCCCTTCCCCGTTCCACGTTCCGCAGGAACACGGCCAAAGCCTCCGCCGCGACCGCGTTGCCGTGCGCGTTGAAATGGGTGTCCTGCAGATGATAGAGATGCCGACTACCGTCGGGCCCTGGGGGCACACTCCGCAGGACTGGAAGCAGGTCGAGCGCAGGGATGCCCTGGTCCTTGAGCCACGCCAGGAGCAACTGCTGGGGGCGTGTACGATCCAGCGGGCGGTCCGCGCGCCGCTTGACCTCAGCCCAGAGCTGATCTTCCACCTGGAACTCGTCGGGGATCAGCATCACATGCAGCGGAATCGAGCCCGCGGCTCGCCGCGCCGCCAAAAGGGACTCGAAGCACAGGTCGAGGGCGACCGGTACCTGGGCGCAGACGGCAAGGGCACGCTCCGCTTCGAGCGCTAGGAAGGTCTCGGACGAATAGGTCGGCACTTCAAGGCTAGGGTCTGCGAGCCAGGGGAACGCGGCCTGGGCCTCGATCCGGCTGAGGGCCCCCGCAGGTGCTGGGCCATTCTCGGGCGCAGCAAGCGAAGACGCTGCGCCCTCCTGGAATTGGCTCTCGGCACGCATCTTGGCCAGACGCCGCGGAACGACGGTGAGCAGCACCTGGTCCCGTTGGAACCATGAGCGCAGGCCCGCATCCGTCAGCCCCTCCGTCGCGTCCACGATGTTGAGGTCGTTGCCCACAAACAGGCTGATCAGGATCGCATCCGGGTCCAGCGGTAGCGCCTCTTCGACCAACAGGCAGAGGTACTCGGGCGGGCCAATGCCGGCGACGCCGATGTTGTGCACCGTGGCCCCCAGCGCCTGCTCGCACAGGGTCGTCATGTGCCAGGCGTGCGGCACCATGCCGACGTGGAACGAATCCCCGATGGCCGCGATCACGGGGCCTTCGCTCCCCTCCGGAACGAACTCGCCGTCGTAGAAACCCCGGCTGTTGCAGGGGAATCCCTCGTGCAACTGACCGGGCTTGCAGCGATAGCGCTCGATGAGCCTGCCGGGTGCCGCCCCGACCGTCGCGTTCAGGGCCGAGGGCTGGACGCGTGCCCACTGCCGCAGCACCAGCTCAAGCCCCAGGGTCGCTACCGCAATGCTGAACACCACAGCGCCAACGAACCGCCAAGCACGCCCCCCACCCGCGGCGCGATGGATCCAAAGCGCGCCCGCCCACACGCCCCAAGCGAGCCCTAAGGCCAAGTCGAACCAAAGCCGCTGGAAGGGCTGCACCCACAGCACCAGCACGGCCCACATCGCAAACCCGGCGAGGAACGCAAGCCGCAAGGAAGGGCCGAGCGCCGCAAACGCCCTTCCTGCCCGGGCCTCTCGCCACGCAAGCAGAGCGCCAAGCCCCAGCAGGCCAGCGGCCATCAGGAGACCCGCCACAACCAGGTAGAGCCTCCCCCCGAGGACGACCCCGAGTGGAACCCGTTGGCTCCATGCTAGGAACAGCCCCTGCAGGCTGAAAGCCAGCCCGATGCCAAGGCCAAGCGGGTTCAGCCAATGGGTCCAGGCCGCGCCGCCGACTTCGCCATAGGGCCGGGCGCTTTCCGCTGCGCTCGAGGCACCTGCAGATCCCACCGAACTCACCGAGCCCACCCCCGCTTGAGCTGGGAGAGCGCCTCGCGCGCCATCGCAGCGAGTTCCGCGTCGTCCGCAGCCGCAGCCCCCCGAAGAGACGATTCAGCCTGTGCGGCGGCCGGCCCGAGACGACCCAAGAGAAAGGCCGCGAAGCGCTGTAGACGTACGTCGGGCTCGTCCACCAGCATCCTCTCGATAGCCGGAACCGCCGGCTCCCCGATCGCAAGAAGAACATCGCCGAGATCCCCGACCCGCCCGCGGCCTGGGCCGCGCATGCACTCCACCACTCGACCAGCCGATACCGCGCCACCCGCCACCAGGGCGTTTTGAATCGTCCCCCTGCGCTCCGCCGACATCAGGTCCAAAGAAACCAAATGATCGAGCAGCTGCGCCGCGTGCGCCGGACCCAGCCGATGCAGCACCCAAGCGGCCTCGCGCTCAAGCCCCGTGCTCGTGCTGTCGACCATCGCCAGGAGTTCCTCGATGGCGGGTTTCGCGCGATCGGGGGCCTGCACCCCCAGCCCGATCGCAGCCATCCCACGCACGAAGGGGTCGGGGCTGCTGAGATCCTCCGTCCAGCGCTCCTCCGATCTGGCGCAGCCGCCACTGACTCCCCACAAGAGGGCGATCCAGCATGTAGCGGACATCCAGGCAAGCCACCTGCGGGATGGGGTCCCAGCGCTCGGGTTTCGTTTCGGCATTCGGCACCCAGCATACGTGCTTGCCGGGCTTTGCCAGCCCGCGCGCGGCCCTGCGCGTGACCTTGATCCGGATCCTGGCCTCGCCGCACTTTCTACTGCGACTCGAAGACTCGACCGCGGCGACGGACGGCGAGGCCCGGTCCGTCAGCGCCCACGGCCTCGCCAGTCGTCTGAGCTTCCTACTTTGGGTGGCCCCCCCGACGCTGAGCTGCTCGACCTCGCGGACTCGGGCCGCTTGCTCGATCCCAAAGTCCTGGACGCCCAGCTCGCCCGCCTGCTCGCCGACCCGGGTGCCATCCGCTTCGGACGTTCCTTCGCCGGCCAGTGGCTGGGAACGCGGCAGCTGGGCACAGGGGTCGAGCCGGACCCGATCGACGTCGCCTTCATGACGGACTCGGTGATGGCCGACATGCGGGACGAAGTCGCCCGCTTCCTCGACCGACTCGCCGCCCTTCCGGAGGGTGCAGGAACGCTGCTAGACCACAGCGTAGTCGTCTACGGATCCTCGATCTCCGACGGCCACGAACACGGAGAATCCAACCTTCCAGTTCTCGTGATCGGCGGTGGAGGCGGCGCGATCCGCGGCGGTCGGGTTTTGGATCATGAAGGCGAAACAAGCCTGTCCCCCCTGCACCTCGCCACCCTGCATGTTCTGGGTCTGCCCGCCGGCCGCTTCGCCGAGACGGACAGCCCCTTGGACCTCGCTTAGCCCCTACTGCAGACGCTTGATGATGTGCCAGCCGAAGGGCGAGCCCTGCGGGCTGTAGCCGGCGACACCGATCTGGCCCACCTCGAGGCGCCAGCCAGTGTCGCCAAAGGCCCGTGCCATCTGGTTGCGGGGATAGCCGCCACTTCCGTCGGTGGACATGGTGTAGGGACCGCCACCCGGGTCGTCGGAGTACTCCTTGGCGAGGGATGTGAAGTCCGCGCCATTCAAGGCCTTGCCCAGCAGCTCGGCGGTCAGCGCTTCGGCTTCATCCTTGCTGCGGGACTGGGTGGAGCGGCTGGCCCCCTGGAAGGCGATCAAAATGTGGGCGACCTCAACCCGCTTCGCGCTGTGCTCTGGCCTCGCCATGGTCTCGGCCACGTTCGCGCGTAGGGCGGCCAGGTCGCCGGTAGCCGGATCCCCCCCGAGGTCCAGGGTGTTGACGGTGGCCGTGGACGGGTCCGTGTGGATGTCGCCCCCGGAGGCCTTCTTGGAGGCGGGGCCACTGCAGGCCAACAGGCCGGCCAAGAGAAGTGAGATGTGAATGCGCATGCCCGGCACACTAACAACCTGGCCAGCGCAGGGTCATGGGCCTTCGGCACGCTTCCCTAGCCCTCCAGCATGGACACCCCAGCGCGGGGACCGGACGATAGCCCCATGACCAGCGAGCCCGCCCCCGAGGAGAAGGACCGTGATCTTGGGTTCGGTAGCCAGATCGCCACCCAAGATGGGGAACGCCTACTGCAGCGCGACGGTTCGTTCTCGGTCCGTCGAGTGGGTCGTAGCTGGCGCGCTGCCCTCAGCCTGTACCACAGCCTCATCACCATCCCCTGGCCAGCCTTCCTGGCTCTGGTGACCGCCGCGTACCTTGTGGTCCACGTGATCTTCGGGTTCGCCTATGCCGCCGCAGGCCCGGGTGCACTCGAGGGTCCGGGCTCAGGATTCAGCCGTTGCTTCTTTTTCAGCGTCCACACCTTCTCCGGCATAGGCTACGGGCATGTCGTTCCGATGAGCCTCGCCGCGAACTGGATCACAACCTTCGAAGCGCTCACCGGCATGCTCGGCCTCGCCCTAGTCGCGGGCATCGTGTTCGCACGCTTCTCCCGGCCCAATGCCGACATCACCTTCAGCGAGAAGGCGATCGTCGCCCCCTACCGCGGGAAGCAGGGACTGATGGTGCGCGTGGCCAACCAACGCCGCAATCAGCTCGTCCACATGCGCGCCGAGATGATGCTCTCCATCATCGAGGAGAAGAATGGGAACCCGACCCGGGTATTCAGCAGGCTAGAACTGGAACGCGAATCGATCTCCTTGTTTCCGATGACCTGGACGATCGTTCACCCTCTCGAGGCAGATAGCCCCTTGGCTGGAAGAGACGCACAGGGCCTCGAGCAGTCCGGCGCAGAGATCTTGGTGCTGCTCTCGGGTACCGACGAAACCCTCTCCCAGGTGGTCTATGCCCGTACCTCCTACAAGGTGCCCGAGATCTCCTGGGGCGTGCAATTCGCCGACATCTACGCACGCACCGAAGCAGGCCTGCCCACGGGCGTAGACCTAAGCCAAATCCATCGTACGGATCCCGTCTAGTGCACGACCTCATCCTCAACGAAGACCACTACGCGCGGGTCATCGACAAGCTGGTTCCGAGCGCCAAGCGATTCCTGTGGATCGCGACCGCGGACATCAAGGACCTGCACGTCGAGGGCCCGGGTGGCAGGTACGTTCCGTTTCTCTCCGTGCTCGACGACTTGGTGCGCGCGGGGGTCGAGATCCGCTTGATCCATGCCAAGGAGCCAGGGCCCCGCTTTCGCGAGGACTTCGACCGCTTTCCGGCTTTGCTCGACAACGAGCGCTTCGAACGCATCCTGTGCCCCCGCATGCACATGAAGGTCATCGTCATCGACGGGCTCGCCGCCTACATCGGCTCCGCAAACCTCACCGGGGCTGGGCTCGGAGCCAAGTCTCCGCGGCGGCGCAACTTCGAGGCCGGCATCCTCACCGACGACGAAACGACCATCGAAAGCCTGATGCAGGAATTGGACCAGCTGTACCTCGGCCGGCACTGCGGCGACTGCGGACGTCGGGAGCACTGCCCGGATCCCATCGCGTAGGACCAAACCCTGGACCACAGGACTCCCGGTGAGGTGCTCGCCTGAGGGAGCCGGAAAATCACTCGCCCAGGAGCTCGATCGAACGCTTGGATTGTTCGCTTGCCGCCAGGGCAAGACCCATCGCCGCACCGGGAACCGCCAAGGGACACAGCCCCAAGCGAAGGGCCTTCCTGGGGAGAGCGTTAGGGAAGAAAGGTGACCTGCAGGGCACTGGTCGTGGTGAAGCCACTGCCGCAAGCCCCCATGACCGGGTCGCGAACCCAGCCCTGGAACCAGCGGGTATCTCCGGGAAGGAGGCCGCCTGCGGAGGCCACCGAGGCGAGGCTTAGCTCGCCCCCCGCGCCCGTCGGCTGGGCGCCGAAGCGCACCAGGTTTCCCCCGAGGCAGCGCAGACCGTCTCCAAAGGGCAGCTCGGTTTCCATCGTGCCAGAGAAAATCAGACCGAACTGGTTCAACGGCAGCCGGGATGCCTCCAGCGTCAGATCATCGGCGCCTACGCTGGCCGAACCCGAGGCCAGCAACAGGCCGCCGGCACCGGTCGAGTTCGCGCAGCCGCCGCCCTGCCCGCCAGCGCTTTCGTTGCCGCAGGGGCAGAGCACGGCGTTCGAACCGTCACCCAGACACAGGGTCGTGCCCGGCGACACGTTGTGGTGGATCAGAAGGTCGTCGGAAATCTCATCCAGCAACGCCAGGTCCAGATCCCCGTCCTGGTCCATGTCAAAGATGAGCGCGCAGCCGGGGTTGCTGGGAGCATCGAAGGACCGGTGGAAGACCATCCCCTGGGGACCTTGGTTCTCGAAGAGCTCCCAGACGTCGCCTCCGAACTCCGACACGACCCAGTCCAGGTCGCCGTCGCCGTCCAGGTCGCCCAGGTCCGTGGCGGTACTGAAGCCCTGCATCGGCTGGACCTGGTCAAGGGTCAGGTTTCCCTGGCCGTCCCCTAGCAGGATCGACCCGCTGGCCGAGGGACCATTGGCCGTGGAGGCATCCAAGTGCCCGTCACCGTTCACGTCCCCCATCACGATCATCCAAACCGAGCCGCCGCAGTCGAGGTTGTCGGACTCGACAAAGGTCCCATCTCCCTGGCCCAGGTGAACGGCGAGGCGCTGGGACGTGCGCATACCGACGATGAGGTCATCGATGCCGTCCTCGTTCATGTCGCCCGACGCCAGCCCGAACTCGCCGATGCCGCCCCCGTCGAAGGTCGAGAGCGAACCGAACTGGCCGTTTCCGTCGTTCAGCAGGACCGCCACATGACCGCTGGAAAACGAGCACGCGGCGATGTCCATGTCGCCGTCCCCATCCGCGTCGAGCAACGCCAAGCCGCGCACGCCCGGCCCCACCGTATAGTCGACGCGGGGCTGGAACGTGCCGTCGCCGTTGCCGATCAGCACCGAGACCGTGGAAGCCTGGGTGTTTCCCGTCACCAGATCCAGTAGACCGTCGCCGTCGAGGTCGGCGTTGTGGTTCGGGCTGGGCGTCGAGCCTACGGGGTTGGTGGGCATGAGAAAGGGCTCGAAGCTCCCATCTGCATTCCCCTCCGAGAGCAGCACCCGCACGTCCGATGAGTCTTCGTTCACGATCCCCATGTCCGTCCAGCCGTCCCCATCGAAGTCGCAGGCCTGGCCGCCGTAGACCCGGACGCGCACGCTTGGGTCGGTGCGGACGTTGATCGTCTCCACCAGCTGAAAGTCCATGTTCGCCGGGCGGGCCGCGACCGTGAAGCGCTGGACGTAGCCGCCGGCGGACATCGTGCCGCCCGCCGCGGCCTGAACCCCCTCGGTGACGAGGACGGTGACGACCTCGCCAGCCAGGAAAGGCACGGCCGGCTCAAAGCTCAGCACACTCCCTCCCCCGCCGAGCGTCCAGGTCCCAGAGACCACGCCCGACTCCTGGCCGCTGATGCGGACACCGGTGCCCAAGGGCGGCACGCTCGCGGGGGTCACCGCAGCATCAAACTCGACGCGGATGTCTCCCCGCGGGTCGACCTGGAGCGCGTGACGGGCGGGACTGATCGCAGCGACCTGCACCTGGGCGGCAGCGAGGGGCGCTGCGGTTAGGAAAAGGGCGATGCTGGGAAGAATGCGCATGAAAATCAGGGGGGCCCGGGCCGGGATGGAGAGACAGCACCTGTGCTGGGAACCGACCCTAGCACGGCTTGCCGAATGGAGTGGAGAGCCGGGGATCGGGACACCTCCCAGCTGGATCTCCATCCAGGTGTCCGATCCAAAGCCAGGGATCGTCGATTGGGGATTGGCCCTGGGCAGCGGCTTTGCCAACCTTGGGCCTCTCACAGACGCCCGATCCCCCCGAAATCAGCCTTGCCTACGCGATGAGCGCCAAGATCATCTACACCCTCACCGATGAGGCCCCCGCCCTCGCCACCTATTCCCTGCTGCCCGTTGTGCAGGCTTTTGCCAGCGCAGCAGGTGTAGCGGTAGAGACCCGGGACATCTCGCTGGCCGCTCGGATCCTCTCCCAGTTTCCCGATTCGCTACGCGCCGAGCAGCGTGTGCCCGATGCACTCAGTGAACTGGGAGAGCTCGCGAAGGATCCCTCAGCGAACATCATCAAGCTGCCGAACATCAGCGCCAGCGTGCCCCAACTGCAGGCCGCGATCGAAGAGTTGCAGGCGGCTGGATTCGCGGTGCCGAACTACCCGGAAGATCCCTCCAGCGACGAAGAGCATAAAACGAGGGCCGCCTACGACCGCGTCAAAGGCAGCGCGGTCAACCCCGTGCTGCGCGAGGGCAACTCCGATCGCCGTGCGCCCAACGCCGTCAAGGAATTCGCCCGCAAGAATCCCCACTCCATGGGAGCCTGGGCATCGGACTCCGCGACCCACGTGGCGACGATGAGCGCCGGTGACTTCCGCCACAACGAGCAGTCGATCACCGTCGCCAGCGCGGGCAAGCTGCGAATCGAGCATGTCGCCGCTGGCGGTGAGACTACGGTCCTGAAAGACGCGGTGCCTGTTCTGGCCGGTGAGGTCGTCGACGGTACCTTCATGAGCGCTGCTGCCCTCAAGAAGTTCCTGGCGGAACAGATTGCGGACGCCAAGCGTTCCGGTGTGCTCTTCTCGCTGCACATGAAAGCCACCATGATGAAGGTCTCCGACCCCATCATCTTCGGCCACGCCGTGCGCACGTTCTTCGCCCCCGTTTTTGCTGAACACAGCGCTGCGCTCGAGGCTGCCGGCGCGGATGCAAGCAACGGACTCGGCGATGTTCTAGCCACGGTCGCCGCGATGCCCGCGGACCAGCGCACGGCCATCGAAGCCGACTTCGCCAAGGCACTTGCAGACGGTCCGGACATGGCGATGGTCAACTCAGATCGCGGCATCACCAATCTGCACGTGCCGAGTGACGTGATCATCGACGCTTCCATGCCTGCAATGATCCGGACGAGCGGCCAGATGTGGAACACCGAGGGCAAGCTGCAGGACACCAAGGCTGTCATCCCCGACAGCAGCTACGCAGCGGTCTACTCCGAGACGATCGAATTCTGCAAGAAGCACGGAGCCTTCGATCCGCGCACGATGGGCACCGTCCCCAACGTTGGCCTGATGGCGCAGAAGGCCGAGGAATACGGCAGCCACGACAAGACCTTTGTGATGCCGGCCGCAGGCACGGTGCGCGTCATCGACGACGCCGGCAAGGCGCTGATGGAGTTCACCGTCGAAACCGGTGACATCTGGCGCATGTGCCAGGTCAAGGACGCCCCGATCCAGGACTGGGTCAAGCTAGCCGTAGGCCGCGCGCGGGCGACCGGTGCTCCCGCGTACTTCTGGCTGGACGCCACTCGGCCCCATGATGCTCAGCTGATCGCCAAGGTCGAGCGCTACCTCAAGGACCATCTCACCACGGGCCTGACGCTTGAGATCTTTGCCCCCGCGGAGGCCACGCGTCGCACCCTCGAGCGCTGCCGCGCCGGAGAGGACACCATTTCGGTCACGGGCAACGTTCTGCGCGACTACCTCACCGACCTCTTCCCCATCCTGGAGGTGGGCACCAGCGCGAAGATGTTGTCAATCGTGCCGCTCATGAACGGTGGCGGGCTCTTTGAAACGGGGGCAGGTGGTTCCGCTCCCAAGCACGTCCAGCAGTTCGTCGCGGAGAATCACCTGCGATGGGACTCACTCGGCGAATTCTTGGCCCTGTCCGTTTCCTTTGAACACCTGGGAGAGACGACCGGCAACGATCGAGCGAAGCTGCTCGGAGCCACGCTGGACGCTGCGACCGGCAGGTTCCTCGACGAAGGACGTTCCCCCTCCCGGAAGGCCGGCGAGCTCGACAATCGCGGCAGTCATTTCTACCTGGCCCTGTACTGGGCCCAGGCCCTAGCGTCCCAGGACGAAGACGCCGAGCTAAGGGCCCACTTCGAGGGCTTGGCCGGCAAACTGGCCGCCGCAGAGGACACGATCGTCGCTGAGCTGAACGACGTGCAGGGCAGCCCCGTGGACATCGGCGGCTACTACCGGCCTGACCCGGTCTTGGCGTCGAAGGCCATGCGGCCGAGCGCGACCCTCAACGGCATGCTGTAAGGGGGGGTCCCATACACCTGCCTCGGCGTACCATCAACGCCGGCCGGACAAGCCTTCTTGGAGCTTGTCCGACCGGCGTTGATTCTGTTTGGTTCGGTCGAATGAAGACTGGCTAGGCCACGCTCCGCTGGCCGCTGGGGGCGTCGTCCGCCGATCTGTTGCGCTCGCGCTGGGCCTCTGTGGCTTGGTTCAAGAGTCGCGCCACGTCCTGCATTGGATCCTTGTCGCGCAGCTGGCATCCCCTGATCTGATCTCCGTTAACCGTGTCCTGCAGGAAGGCATGGAGGCGGTGGAACACTCCCATCATCGGCATGCTGATCAGGCACGCGAGCAAGGCGAAGGCGGGAAGTGCAATCACCAGGGCGATGCCCATGTTCCAGACTAGCAGCGAAGTGGTGCGCTCCATGAGCAGGTCCCCATCGTTGGGTAGCTCTCGGGCCAAGGAGGCAAGCGAGACTGCGCTGATGCAGGTCGAGAGAATGACGCTCGTCCCCGCACAGACCAGCACGCCCAGCAGCAAACGGCGCTGAAGGTCAGGGAAGACGAAACGAATGGACTTGCGATTGTTCATGGCTGAGCGGTCCAGGAGGCGGTGGCACGCACCTCCACGATCGTAGGAGTGAAGGGGGGCAGGTTGGTGTCGGTGTTGTTGCGCTCGTCGTATGCCCAGAATCGGTTGGGCGGAAGGTAGTAGTCGCTGCCAACCTGGAAGTCGCCTGTCGCGTACCTCGAGCGGAAGGGACAGACGATCGATCCGGTCAAGGTCTCCGGCACCCCCCTCCAGTCCTCATGGCGGCGCGGTAGGTTGTGGGGCCCTCCCGCGAACGTGCTGCTGTTCGACTCCACGTCTCCGGCGATGATCGATACGTTGTATTCGGTCGCGGTGGCCGCGGGCAGAGCACTCCCCGGAGCCTTGGTGTTGTCCCAGGAATTCGAAAGCAGGTTGACCGCATCGGCCATGGCTGAGGCTGGCTTAGGGAGGATCGTGTTGAAATCGCCTTGAAGATAGATCGAGTCGGGGCTGACGAGCGCAAGACCCGCGGGCAGTTCCGCCGCATTCTTCACCGTGAAGGCCTTGACGTCGGTGCCTGGCCCCGCCCCCTGACCCGTCATGTAGAGCAAACCGTTGGCCGGAAAATGCGGGGTCAAAGCCAACGCCGCCATGTCGACTTCCCACTGATCGAGCGACGTGCTGCTCGCTCCAGCCTGGCGTCGGTCGAAGATGGTGCTCTTGGTGACGACGCCTGCTAGATCAGCGGTGATTTCGGCACCCAGTTCATCGAAGGCTTTCCAGGAACCATCGCTGAACGACTCGATGACCAGACCGGCCTTGCTGTTGAAATCGCCCTTGGTGTGGGTTCCGGTGCCTGCCGCAACGGGCACGTAGCTGTCGGCGACAGGGTCGTAGCTGTAGTCCCCCGCCGCGTCAGGGACGAAGGCGGAGATATCGCTGAGCGCAGGTGCCTGCAGTGCTGTGACCCCGTGCTCGGAGGTTTGTAGGGTCGACGTAGAACCCACAGCGGGATCCAGCGGCGAAAAGTCGGCCAGCGTTCCGGGCAAGAAGGGCAGGAGTTCTCCCGATCCCGTGAAGTCCCCGTCCCCATCGATATCGTGACCAGCAAAGTTCGAGTCCAGTCCCCCGCTGCTGACCACCCCCAAGGCGTTGTAGTCCTCCAGGGTAGCGAGCGGCGAATAGTCCACCGACTCCAGGGGGTCGAAGGGATTGGGTACCCAGCGCCGAATGTTCGGAGCGAGCTGCGGCGGCAGGGGGCCGTAGGTCGAGAAGGGCTCGGTCCCAAACACTCTGCCCGCCGCCCGCAGGTAGTTGGTGTCGAAGGTCAGGTGGTTCCACGTCTTCAAGAAGATGTCGGAGTTCGTATGCACACGACCGCGGATCTCCCACGGGGCCGGGTTGTAGAACTCCAGATCGTTCTCATAGAAGATCGCGAACTGGAAGATCGGGATCACCGAGGCCTGAACGAGTTGTCGCGTTTGGCGCGTCACGCGGCCGGATGACCCCTCTCCCACGACCCGGAACACCGACCGGATCCGAATGAGGCCCGAAGCATCCTGAGACTGCGTGGCGGCCGTCTCACGGGTGATCGCGTAGCTCAGGGTTTGGCCGTCGACGACGAAGCTGCCGGTAGCATTGGGCTCGGCCCCCAGCCGCAGGGCCTCTGCCACGTAGGCGGTTCCGGCCTGGGCCGCCGCGTGACTCTGCGCCTCCGCGATCGCTTGATCGACGGCGAGCTGGGCGCGCACGTTTGCGGTGCGCGAGAGACTAGCCGTCACGATCGAGCTGCCCATGATCACAAACACCGCGAACACGGTCCACACGAGCACGACGCCGCCCTGCGCTCCGCCGGCCTTGTTTTTCGGGAATCGGTGCATCAGGGAAGAGTCTCCAGGTTGGGCAACTTGATGCGGACCTCGAAGGTTCGGACCACCTGCTGAGCGAGCTCTGGCTTGGCGGGCAGCAGCACGCGCAGGCGGATGCTGTCGAGGGGAATCGCGAAGCCGCTGCTCGCCGAGTCGTCGACCAACAGGCTGCCTACGCGGCGAGCCAAGGTCGTCCGGTTTCCTGCACCGTCGATCACGATCAAGGAGTTGGTGCCGTCCGCCTCGCCGGTGACCGCGATCACCGAAGGAGAGGGATCGAGCACCATGTCACCGTTCACGTCAACGTCAGGCCAGCCGTCGTTGTCGGCATCGGTCGGCTGTAGAAACACGAGCTCGTTCGATGCAGGCATGCCAGCAAGGGCCACCGCGGGCGAATGCGCCAATGCGGGGTTGAGTACCGCCGCAGCGCCCTGTGCCAGGACCTGGGGATAGCCGCTGGACTTGTGGGTCTGGCTGAGAGCAACGCGTACACCTCCGATCGCCTGATCGGCAATCCTGCGCGTGGCTGCCTCACCCAGAGCCAGAGCCTGATCCCCTGCATTCGCGCGCAGGGAGATCGAAAACGCCGCCAGTAGACCGGAGAACAGGGTGATCGAGATCATCATCTCAATCACACCGAAGCCTGCACGGGGCGAGCGATTGCAGCGCCTGGGACTTGTCATCGAACAGCATCCAGCAGGGAGAGAGTGCGTTCCTGCCCGCGCGAGCTCGTCCAGCTGATCGTGAGCCGCACCCCGAGTGGATCGGGAATGGGATCCCCGACCGTCCAGTCGGGCAGCGCGTAGGTGATCACTTGGCCATCCAAAATCGCCGGTATCGGTACAGGCGACCCGGGGCTCAGGCTCCCCATCAGATCGGTGACCTCGATCAAGCTGGCGCTCTCCAGCTCCACTCTCGCAGACTCCAAAGCCCGCAGCGCCGCCTTGGTCTCGTCGGCCTCGTTGGCCAAGCGCTGCGCCGAGAGATTGCTCGTCAGCGCCGACACCAGCACCATGGCCAGGATCGCCACCGACACGGCAATCTCGAGTAGGGAAAAGCCCCTAGAACGGCATTTAGACCCACTGCGTCGCTTTGAATTAGGACAGTCCATCTCAGGCCCGTATCGAGACGACGCCTCGAAGACTTGAGGACTGAGTGTGCCGGGGTCGGCGGGTGCGCGAGTGCGTGGTGGAAGACCTTGGATCGGCCATCCGAGGCCTCCATCACGCACCCACCGCCCTACATCCGGTGATCCCGAGCCACCAGCCGCCCCTTGCTACTCCGGCAGTAGATCACCCCATCCACAAGGACCGGCTTCGTCCAATACCGCCCGGCATCAAACAGCTCGGCCTTGGACTGCAGCTCATACCCCGCAGGCGTGGCCGCCACGATCTGGAGCTCCCCGTTTCCCCCCATCACGATCAAACGATCCCCCGCCCCGGTGACCGCGCCATTGTCAATGCCGCGCTCCGACCAAAGCGTCCTGCCCGTCGAATCCACGCACTTCAGCACCTTTCCGTCGAAGCCAAAGAGGTTCCCCCCCATGGCGACCGCCCCCGAGAAGGACGTCACCATCTCACGGTTTTCCCAGACCGGCTGTACACCTTCCGCGCCCATCTCCAACAGCGCGCAGCCGGGCACCGTCCCTGCTGCGACAAAGAGTTTGTCTCCCAGCAGAACAGGGGTCGCCGCGTGAATCCCCCGCTGCGTGCCAGACATCTCGTAGACCCCGATCGTCTTGCCCTCTGCCCGATCCACCACGCCGAGCCCCTTTGCGTTCATCACCGCCAACGCAGGCTTGCCTTCGATCTCAAACGCCAGCGGCGTCCCATATGCATGCCCGAAGTCCTCTGATGCCCAGAGCACTTTGCCGGTGTCGCGCTCGATCGAAAGCAGCTTGCCGCAGTTCAGGTAGACGCCATCATCGAGAATGGTAGGCGAACCGCTGAAGCCCCAGCGCGGATACTCAAGCTCATGGGGGTTTCCCATGGCGAGCAAGAACTTGTGCCAGCGCACGGCACCAGTCTCCGCGTCGAGGCAGTACAGATTGCCCTCACGGTTCAGCACGAAGACGCGCTCGCCGTCGAAGCTCGGTGTGTTCACGGTCCCGCCCTCGTGGGCAAGATTCCAGATGGTCGCGGTGAACGAGTGACGCCACTGTTCCTCGCCCGTAATCGCATCGAAGCAGAAGACTGTGTCTTGGTCCAAGTCCGGATCGAACCCCATGGTCACGACCCGTCCTCCCACGACCGACACCGTCGAATAGCCGAGTCCAACCTCCGTTTCCCAAAGCGACTCAGCGGCGCCTTCGGATTTCCATTCGGTTTCGGTGCTTACCCCATCGAAGCCTGGCCCGTTCCACTGGGGCCAGTCTGCGGGGGACGCAAGGGTGGGTAGCAAGAAGGCGAGAGCTAGGGAGATCGTCATAGGGAAGGGAAGGAAAGGGTGCTGGCTAGGATTGGAGTTCGAGGCGCGCGATCACGTACGCGTGATCGCTTGCCCGCTTGCCGATTTGGCCGGGGTTCGCGCCGAGGAGCGCGTTGCCGTGAAGGATCTCGTACTCGACGCTTCGGCCCTCGAGCTGCCGCTTGGAGACGACCCCATGGGTCAAGGCCTGAGAGAGACCACGATGGTTGTAGTCGAAGCGCTCCTCGGCCGGAAGGCGCTCGATCAGGTTGACGCTGTGGTCAGCGGTCAGCGTGCGCAGTGTTTCGGAGAACTCAAAGTCGTTGAAGTCTCCTGTTACCAGATAGTCCACGCCCGCCTCCCGAAGGAGCCGCAGCTCGTCCCCGATCATGTTCGCCTGTTCCACGCGCAGGGACAGGCGCGAATCGAATCCCGGCCGCTCCGGCGCGAAGAGGCCAAGCTGGTGCCGCTTCGACGCCAGGTGCACGTTGATGACCTCAAGCTCGGCGCCGCTGCCAAGCTCCGCAAAGCGCGCGATCAGCGGCTTGCGGGAATCGGAGAAGGCGGGCGTACCGTCACCCAGCCTGCGCAAACTGCCCTCCACCAGCCGCACGCGGTCCGGCCTGTACAGGTAGGCGTTGCGTATGTTGCCACCAGGCTGCCCGCCGTCGGCACCGGCGACTGGCGGAACATCGACCCACTCGTAGGCTGGACCTCCGGCGCGCCGCACCGCCTTGACCAGGCTCTCGAGGGTCTTCCCCGCCGAGACAACGTCCGTGAGTTCCGCCCCATCGTCGTCCTGAATCTCCTGGAGAGCGACAATGTCGGGCGCCCTTGAGTCCACGGCGATCGCACGCCCGAGGCCGTCGAATCGCCCGCTGCGCAGGTCGTCGTCCACGTCGCGACTTGGGTCCTGGACCGCGGATGCATCCTCCACGTGGGCATCCAGATTGAATCCGTTGAGGGACAAGACCGTCACCCGCTTGCCCTCCCCCACCAGCTGGGTCGGTTTGATTTCCACCCTAGATGGCGCAACCTTCACGGGGCCTGATGCGGCGATCTGATAGGACGCCACGCGGAAGTTCAGGGGGCCACGCACGGGTTGGAGCAGTTTCGATCCCACGTGAACCTGGGGCGCGTCGGCGTTGTCGAGTACCCGAAAGCCGGGAAGCCAGCGATGGGGTTCGTGCGGATCGATCAACACGCCACCGAACGGGGTGCGTTCCAGGTCTCCTCCAGGCGGCAGGACCACGTAGTCCCCAAACAGGTTGCTCGGCGCCACGAAGGTCGAGTCCGCAGGGATCTCAACAAGCATGCCCTCGAGTGAATTCAAGAGCGCGCGCAAGCGCGATGCGCCGACGAGGACCCTCTCAGCGGTAAGCCAATACGCCTTCACGCCTGGACCTTTCTCCTGGAGCACACGGGTCTCGCGTTCCTCGATCTGGGTGGTCGGCCGTGAGGTTTCGTCAGGGGCATAGTCCACGACCTTCCCGGAGACCTCGACCAAGCTGCCCACCGCAGGTTTGCCGCGCCGCTCAAAAACGAAGATGCCGCAGGAGGCGTCCCCGTGAATGTCTCCGCCGGGATCCTGGAGGAAGAAGCCCTTGCGAGTCACTCCGATGACAACGCCTCGCGTCAGTACCTCGGTTCCCGCCAACGCGGAATGCAACTCGGTTCCCTGGATATCCTGGATTGCTGTGATTCGGGCGTCGCTCATGATCGTGTTTGCAGGATCGTCACGGGCGGAGTCTAACCCATCGCAGGGATGGAACGGATGTCCCTCAATCGTGAGGGATGGGTAGGAGCGCATCCGGCCAGGTCGATGCGACATCCATGCTCCGGCATCTGGCTTCGCACGTTTCTGGCTCCCTTGCCAAGAACCTCGCCGCGCTGGGCAAGACGCGGCCCCATCTTGCCCAGCGACTCGCGACTCTGGAGCCCCCCGGGACCCCGGGGGCAGCCCACCATCTATCGGGGGGAGAGGCCGGCCAAGTCCAGCTCGCACACCACACCTCCCGGGTGACCCTCGACCTGCCGAGCACCGACGTTGCGGCCTGGGTAGGCGAAGTCCCACAGAGCACCACAGCGGTGCACCTGCTAGGCGTTGGGCTGGGAGAGGGGGTCGAGCAGCTCCTGCGGGGGGATTCGACCTGCCACGTTCGGGCTTGGGAGCGAGATCCCTACCTGCTGCAGCTCGCCCTCGCGCGCTACGACTGGTCACCGCATCTGGCCAGTGGTCGTCTGGACCTGCGCCTTGGCATCGACGGCATCGAGGACCTCGACGCACTGCGGGCAATGCACGGGCTCGCCCATCCCGTGCTCGGACAGATCTACGACGTGGAAGCGAATCTGCTGCGACGAGTCCGCGCGGGGCGCACGCCCCGGCGCTGGATCGGGCTCCTCACAGGTGGTCTGTTCGTCAGCGACCTCGCCGCCGAACTCGAGCGGCGCGGCTTTGGCGTATTTCCGATCGAAGCCAAACGCTGGCCCCTCGCCGAGATCGAACTGGCGGTGCGCCGCGGCAAGCCGGAGCTCGTGCTCGCCGTGAACTACATCGGTGGCCTCGCAGAACTCTGCCGGTCCGCCGGAACACGGCTGGCCGTTTGGGAGATCGACCCCAGCACCGACCGTGCTCCGCGCGTCAGCGGTTCAACCGACCACTGTGTCGTTCACACCTACCGCTCGAATCAGGTCGCAGCCTACCGTGCGGCGGGCTTCGCCAAGGCGGAACAGTGCCTACTCGCTGCGCATCCGGCGACCCGCCATCCCGTTGAGGAGCTGCCCGGGGCTGGCCCCGCCGCGGTGAGCTTTGTGGGCTCGAGCATGGTGGACATCGGGCGCGAATATCGGCAAGCATTCCTCCATGACTACGCCCAATGGAAGCCACTCAACAGGCGCTCGCACAAGGAAGACCCCGGCGACAGCGAGGCGGCCGCTTGGGTTGACGAGGCCTTGCGCGAGCAGCGCAGCACACCGCTGAACTACCGGCTCCCTGAACTCCTCCAGCAGCGCTTTGAGAAATTCCTGAGGGATCGCGAGCAAGGCGCAAGCGAGGAAGATCCCCTTCTGTGGCTCGCCGAAGCAGCCGCCGCTGAAGCGCGCCTGGCGGTAGTAAGTGCGCTTGGCCCGCTGGGCATGTCCGCCTGGGGCGATCAGGGCTGGCGGCTCGCCGCCCCCCGTGGTGTCCGCTGGATGGGCCCTGCCGGGCACCGCAGCGAGATCAACCGCGTGTACAGCAGCTCCCTCGTCAATGTCGACATCGGGCGCATCTACCAGGACGACATCGTGACCATGCGGGTCTTCGACGTGCTCGCCTGCGGCGGTTTCCTTTTGGCTCAGCACTCCCCTGACCTGGAACGCTGCTTCCGGGTAGGCGAGGAAATCGAGAGCTACTCCAGCCTGGACGAGCTACGCGCCAAAGTGCGCTACTACCTGGCCAACCCCGCTGCGAGGGCCCGGCTGGCCAGCGCAGGGAGGCGGGCCGTAGGGGAACGCCACACGTTCGAACATCGTTTGGACCGGATCCTGGAGCGGTCCGGCGTGGCCGCATAGCGATACGGACGAGAAAGCCGTACGGTGCGCCGCAGGCAATAAATATGCCCCAAGCCATGCACACCAACAGAACTCTCCTCTTCGTCGCAGCGGTGCTTCCGCTCGCCGCCTGCCAGCACGATTCGGCCCCTTTCCGCCAGGGACGCAGTCGCTCCCAAGCTAGCCAACCCGATCCCGTGCAAAGCACCTTGGAAACCGACAATCCCCTACTCGCCGAGTGGACTGGCCCTTACGGAGGAGTCCCGAACTTCGAGGCCATGTCCCTCGACGACTTGGCCGGCGCGTTGGACGCGGGCATGGAGCATCACCTGCGGGAGATCCAGGTTTTCACCAGCCTGCGTGAGGATCCGACCTTCGAGAACACCATCGTTCCCTACGAGGCTTCCGGCGAAGCACTGGGGCGCGCGTTCATCTACTACGGCATCTGGAGCTCCAACCTTTCGAGCCCGGAGTTCCGTGAGATCCAGGCCGAGATGGTTCCGAAGATCTCGGACTACAACTCCAAGATCACCCAAAACGCGCGGCTTTTTGAGCGCATCAAAACCGTCTACGAGAGTGATGAGCTGAAGGAGCGTTCGGCCCGAGACCAGCGCCTCGTTTGGTTGATCTACAACGGCTTTGCGAAGAACGGCGCGACTCTCGAAGGCCAATCCAAAGAGCGCTATGCCGCCATCAACAAGCGGCTGGCTGAACTTCACACGCAATTTGGCAACAATGTGCTCGCCGATGAAGAGGGCTATGTGCTCTACCTCGATGAAACCCAGCTCGGGGGCCTCTCCGACGGTTTCATCCAGGCTACGGCCTCCCTCGCCGCCGAACGCGGCCAAGAAGGCAAGTACGCCATCACGAACACCCGTTCGTCGATGGACCCATTCCTGACCTTCTCGACCGAGCGAGATCTGCGCGAAAAGGTTTGGCGCACCTACTACTCGCGCGGCGACAACCGCGACGAGCACGACAACAACGCGGTGATCGCAGAGATCCTGCAGTTGCGCGACGAGCGCGTCGCCCTGCTCGGTTTCGAGAACTACGCGGAGTGGATGCTGCAAGACCGCATGGCGAAGAAGCCGGAGCGAGCACTCGAGCTGATGGAAGCCGTCTGGCCCGCCGCGATCGGGCGAGTGGCCGAAGAGGTCGCCGACATGCAGGCCCTCGCCGACTCCGAGAACGCTGGAATCGTCATCGCGCCGTGGGACTACCGCTTCTACGCCGAGAAGGTTCGCAAGGCCAAGTACGCCCTGGATTCGGACGAGGTCAAACAATACCTCCAACTGGACAAGCTGCGCGAGGCCATGTTCATGGTGGCCGGTGAGCTCTTCCACTTTGGCTTCGAGCCCGTCGCCCCGGGCGAGGTACCCACCTTCCACAAAGACGTCCGCGTCTGGGAGGTCACCGACACCCGCACTGGCGACCACGTGGGCCTCTGGTATCTCGACCCCTACGCGCGCCCCGGCAAGCGCTCGGGTGCCTGGGCCAGCATGTACCGCGGTCACGAGAACTTCCGCGGCAAGCGCACCGTCCTCGCCTCGAACAACTCGAACTTCATCCAGGGCGCTCCCGGTGAGCCCGTGCTTGTCTCGTGGGACGACGCGACGACCTTCTTCCACGAATTCGGCCACGCGCTGCACTTCCTGTCGGCGGACACCGAGTACCCGACCCTCAACGGCGGCGTGCGCGACTACACCGAGTTCCAGTCCCAGCTCCTCGAGCGCTGGCTTCTGACCGACGAGGTCATCAACGGCTACCTCGTGCACGTCGAGACCGGCGAGCCGATCCCCGCCGCTCTGGTGGCCAAAATCAAGAACGCAGCCACGTTCAACCAGGGCTTCAGCACGACCGAGTACCTCGCTTCTGCCCTGATGGACATGAAGTACCACATGATCGACCCGACCGGCATCGACCCGATCGAGTTCGAACAGTCCTATCTCGCCGAACTCGGCATGCCCAAGGAGATCGTGATGCGTCACCGCAGCCCGCACTTCGGCCACGTGTTTTCCGGCGAGGGCTATGCCACCGGCTACTACGGCTACATGTGGGCAGACGTGCTGACCTCGGATGCCTCCGAGGCCTTCGAGCAGGCCCCCGGCGGCTACTACGACAAGGACATGGCGGCCAAGCTGGTCAAGCACCTGTTCTCGGTCCGCAACGCCGTTGACCCCGACGAGGCCTACCGCGCCTTCCGTGGCCGCGACGCCAAGATCGAAGCCCTGATGCGCGACCGCGGCTTCCCGATCCCCGAGTAGGTCCTGCCGCTGAAAGCGGTACGGAGGTTTGTATCCCCCCTCCGTGCCGCTTCCCTCGCCGCCGTACTCCCCTACTTCAATGGCCCCGTCCGCTGGATCGCGGAAGCAAAGAACAGGGCATTGGAAAACAGCCGGTTTGTCCCGTACCAGACCCCGCGGAAGTTGGGATTGTCGATCATGGCAACCACCACTCCACGGCCCACCCGCTCCGCACGAACGGCGGGAGTGCCGGCGATCTCGGCCACGTTGGACTCTGAGGCAAAGCCGCTAACCAGGGGCTCGTCGGTGTAGCGCACCGGAGCGGCAAAGGGGTCGCTCCCCTCGGGCAGAATCGACGTCGAGTTGCGGAACACGGGCAAAGATTCGCGCGTGTAGCCAAAGGTGAGCGGATGGGTCAGGTCGAGTCGGGTGCGAAAGATCGTGCCGGCGATGCGCTCTTCGGCCCGCAGCACGCTGTAGTCACCGTAGGCCGGCGACGCTTCCTCCGCTGCATCGACAGGCTTGCCCCCGGCGGCCTTGGCATCCGAGCCCTTGCCCTTCTTGTCCTGGTCTTTCGCCTTCGAGAGGAACTCCTCCGCGGCCCAAACCGACGAGCCCTTGGTGGCAACAAGCACTCCTCCGCCCCGAATCCAGCGACCGAGGTTCTCTCGCTCGTCGCTATCGAGTGCCCCACTCGCCCCGTTCACCAGGATCACGTGGGTGTAACGGCCCAGGTCAAGACGCCCGAACGAGTCCGCATCGATCAACGACACCGGCATAGCGAGCCGCTCATCCAGGTAGTGCCAGACTTCCCCGGCTTCCCCGGAGGAAACCCCGCCGCCGACGAGCAGCAAGGGCGCAATCGGTTCGACGGCCATCAGGCTACCGCTGCCCAGATCGACGCCGTCTGGCGTAAGCCCGCTCACAGCAGGCGTCACCTGCACGCCAGACGCCTCCACCTCTGTCAAGAGGCGGACCAGCTCGTCACGCTCAAGATCCTGGATCCCGGCCGGTACAAAGACGCTGCCGCGCTCAAAAGACTGCTCCCCGTCGGCGACCCGGCAGCGGAACGGCTTCGTCGCCACCCTCGCCCGAACGCCATCCGCAAGCAGGCGCTGCACCTCTCGAGGTGCGTCGTAGTGATGCCAGTCAACGACCCAGCCCACCACCTTCGGGGGATTGAGCGGCACCCCTTCAGGACCTTGCTCTTCACTGCGCCGCGCCCCCAGCACTCCGCTGGCAAGCTCGGCCAAGCCATGGCTCGGCACATTGAAGCTCTCGGGAAACGACCAGCTCGATACGTCGTAGAAGGTGTTGTCAGGCCACGAGGTGCGCCGCTCGAAGAGCGCGCGCAGGAGTCGAAACTGGGGCTGCTGCATCGGTACGACCCAGGCCATTCCAGGCGCGAAGCCCGGGTGCCCTTCCCCCGCCTCGATCTCCTTCCCAAGCTGGTGAACCGCGACCTGGTGACGCTCGAGTAGATCCACCATGCGCGCCGTGCGGCCCGGATCCTCGGCTGCGCCAA
Organism: uncultured Planctomycetaceae bacterium; assembly: GCA_964459495.1. Lineage (GTDB taxonomy): Bacteria > Planctomycetota > UBA1135 > UBA1135 > CAYWNK01. The sequence continues at coordinate 9,985 of CAYWNK010000011.1, read as the reverse complement.
AGACGTAGGCCTGCACCGGATGCTCGGCCGCTTCGGCCCTCGCGTCCCGAAAGAAACGCCGCTGGTAGTCCTCCAAATCGGCACGCATCCCTTCCACCGCGCGCAGAGTCGAGAGCGAGGTCGTGAACTGGTTGCGAATCGTGAACGGAAAGCTGATTCCCCCGTAGCTGTTCTCGCGCAGGTGACCGCGGGAGCTCGCCTGCTCGAACAGGATCCCGATGCAGCCGTGCACGTCGGGGTAGGTCGATCCCTTGCCGTAGTAGAAGTCGTCGAAGCTCTCCTCGGTGTAGTAGAGGCTCCCGATCTTGTCGAGCGCCTCGGCGTGGTACTCGGCGATGCGACCGGTCAGGGTCACGTTCTCTTCCGGCGTCAGGGGATTGCGCCGGCTCGGGATGCCAGGCTGGAAGAAATACGTCGAATCGCCGCCCATCTCGTGAAAGTCGGTGAGCACGCAGGGCAGCCAGCGGTGGAATTGCCTCAGACGCCCCCGGGACTCGGGGTGGGTCTGCAGCAGCCAGTCCCGATTGAGGTCGAACCAGTAGTGGTTCGTGCGCCCACCCGGCCAGGCCTCATCGCGCTCCCGGTGCCGCGGATCGCCCACCAGCACCTTGCCCTTGTGCATGTTCGCCCACTGGGCGAAGCGGCTCAGTCCGTCCGGGTTGATGCAGGGATCGATCAGCACAACCGTCTGCTCGAGGAACCGCTCGATCTCGTCTCCCTGGGCCGCCGCCATGTGGTAGCCGAAGAGCAGCGAAGCGTTGCTTGCGCTCGACTCGTTCCCGTGCACCCCGTAGCCCATCCAAACCACCGTGGGGCCCTCGCTCTGCGTCCCCTCGAGCACCGAGCGCACGTGAGCCTCGCGGATCTCCTCCAGCCGCGCGAGATTCGCGGGTGATGAGACCGCCGCCAGCAGCAGCGGACGCTCCTCGTGGGTCCGGCCGTACTCGCTGAGCTGCATGCGCGGAGAGGCCTCCGCCAGGGTGCGGAACCACTCAACGAGCTGGTCGTGCCTGACGTGCCATGCGCCCACCTCCCAGCCAAGCACATCCGCCGGCTTGGGCACGGAAGGGTCGTAGGCGACGCCGGGCGGCAAATACCAGCCCAGTTCTCCTTCTTCAGCGGCTTGCCCCCCCCCAGGAGCGGGCCCGTCCGGAGCAGGATTCTGGGCCGCAGCAGCGGGGACCAGCAGGAGTGCGGAAGCGATCAGCAGGGTGTGGAGCAGCATGGGAGCAGTTTGCACCGTCCCCTGAAGCCGCGGAAAGCAAACCCCGCCTCCCCGTGCCCCGGCCTGTTTGTTTCCGGAAAGATGCGGTTCCCAAATCACCAGTCCGGGGGGCACAGGCCGAGAAACCAGCCCTCTTGGCATCCCTAACAGTGCTGGTTCCCCCCCACCGCAAGGCGCAACATGAGACAGGCCCCGGATTGGCCCGTCGCATCCCGGCTGCCTGGCCCCGCGGACTTCGGGCGGACACCTCCTGGCGGGTACGATTCCCCCCTGGCCGACTCTTCCTCGCCGCTCTCCGGCACAAGATCCCCTTCCCCCCTATGAGCACCTTCCGCAATCGCCTGTTCCTGTCCATCGCCGGTCTCGGCGCGCTGAGCGCCAGCGCCAGCGCCCAGTCGACGATCTTCGTCGACGCCAACCTGACCACCGGATCCAACGACGGCAGCAGCTGGGCCGACGCCTTCCAGGGTGTAGATGGCCTCCAGGCAGCGCTCGCGACCACCGCACCGGGCGACGAGGTATTCGTCGCCGATGGGCTCTACCTGCCTAGCGCCACGGGACTCCGTGGCGCCTCTTTCCGTCTGGACGATGACGTGACGATCTACGGTGGGTTCCTCGGAGGCGAGTCCTCGCCCGCCGATCGTCCGCCCTTCGACAGCGCCCCCAGCATCCTGTCGGGCGACCTCCAGGGCGACGACGGCGCCGGCATGGTGGATGACAACTCCTACCACGTCGTTCGCGGCGTTGGCAGCTCCAACACCGCCATCATGGACGGCTTCCGCATCGTGGCGGGCAACGGCAACGGAAGCGGCAACAACCGCGACCGCGGGGGCGGAATCCTGATGACCAACAACTCGCAGGGCGTGATCCGCAACTGCCGCTTCGTTGGTAACCAGTGCACGTTCGGCGGCGGAGCGGGCTATGTGATTGGCGCACCGACTTTCCTGAACTGCCAGTTCGAGGACAACATCGGCGGTGCATTCGGCGGCGCATTCGATATCGCCGGCTCGGGAGCCATCCTCTTTGACGGCTGTACCTTCACCGGCAACCAGGCCGCCCGCGCTGGCGCCGTCGAGATCTTCTCGACCACCGGCGCGCGGGTGCTGAACTGCGTGTTCTCCGACAACCGCGCCACCGGCAGCAACGGCGGCGGCGGCCTTTGGATCGGCGCAAACAGCAATGCCCAGATCCGCAACTGCACCGTGGTCGGCAACATCTCAAGCCAGGCCGGGGGCATCACCGTCAGCGGCGCCAACCCGACCATCGCCAACTGCATCATCTGGAACAACGAGAACAACGCCGGCAACCAGAACCCAGCGAACCAGGTCACCCAGTCGGCTAACGTGACCTACTCAATCGTCCAGGGCGGCATGACCGGCACCGGAAACGTTGCCGGCGACCCCGCCTTCGTCGACGCCATGAACGGCGACTTCAGCCTCAGCCTAGCTTCGGCCGGCATCGACGCGGGCAACAACGCCAGCATGCCCGTAGGCTTCGTGCTCGACCTGGCTGGCAACCCGCGCTTCGTCGACGAGTCCTCCGTGCCTGACACCGGCAATGGCACCTCGCCGATCATCGACATGGGAGCCCTCGAGGTCCAGTCGGCCGGCGGCATCGGCATGGGCGACACGAACTGCGTCCCCGTGCCCAACAGCACCGGCGTCTCGGCGGTCCTGACCGCGACCGGCAGCCTCTCCCTGGCCGCCAACGACCTCAACCTGGCCGTCGGCGACCTACCCGTCGGCCAATTCGCCTACTTCGTGATGTCCGAGACCACCGGCAGCGCGTCGGTCGGCAGCGGCGTGCTCTGCCTTGGCGCCCCCTTCTTCCGCTTCACCGACAACGTGTTGAACTCAGGCGCCGCCGGCGCCGTGACCTTCTCCCCGGACTTCCTGGACCTGCCCCAGGGTCAGGTCTTCCAGTCGGGGGAGACCTGGTACTTCCAGCTCTGGCACCGGGACATGGGCGGCACCAGCAACCTGTCGAACAACCTCGGGTTCACCTGGCAGTAGGCCGTCGCTTGGCCTGAAGCGGGCCAGCAAAGCGCAAGGGGGAGGAGCCATCGGCTCCTCCCCCTTTTTTTGCCCCCGTAGAAGGCGCCCCCTTTCCTAACCTGGGCCCCATGCTCCGATACGCAGCCCTCGCGACTGGCCTATTCCTCGCCGTCGCCTCCTGTTCGTCCACCGGCACGGCCCCCGATCAGAAGATCGCTGACGAGCTCTGGGCCCAAATCCAGGGCTTCGACGCCTGGGGGCACTTCGAAGGGAAGGAAGGCATCCGGAGAGGAGACGGCTCCCACGGCAAGTTCATCCAGACCCAGATCAACGACATTGCGGCCGCCGACCAGGACGTGCTGCCCCCCGGGTCGATCCTCGTCAAGAGCAACTACCGCCGTACGGGCCAAGCCGAGCCCGACTCGTTCGTTGTCATGCAACGCCGCACGGGCTACGACCCGCGCCACTACGACTGGTTCTACGCCACCTACTCGCCGTCCGGAAAGATCATGCAGGCTGGGGTCACCGACTCCTGCGTCAACTGCCACCGGGCCGCAGGCGACGGAGACTACGTCTTCTACAACGACTAGCGAAAGCCGAAGACCTGGCCCAAAGAAACGGAGACCAGGGGGTCGAATTCTTCTCCTCCGGGCTGGTCGAGCGGAAATGCGAGGTCCACCCGGATGACTCCCGAGCCCAGCAGGCGGGTGGAACCGATCCGCAGCCCCAGGCCCAGAGACTGCACAGGGTCACCGATCTCTCCGCCCCGGGACCAAATCCAGCCGGCGTCGTAAAAGCCGACCAGGCCCAGATCGATATTGCCCAGCTGCAGGCCCCAGTCCAGGCGGTCCTCCAGATTGAAGCGCAGCCGCCGATCCCCCTCGAATTCCCGCAGGGGATAACCCCGCAGGCCGCTTCCCTCGCCGAGGGTCAATTGGGCGGGGAGATCGTCCCCTTCGAAGGCCGCTTCAAAGTCCAGCCTGGCTGCCAAGGTGTGCGGACCGCGACCGACCGCAAAGGCCCGCAGGGATGCACCCGCCGCCCAGCCCCTGAGGTCGCCCGCGTAGGTGCGCCCCGTGCCGCGCAGCGACGCGGTCGCATACATGTCTCGTCCCAGGTCGAGGGCCTGACTCGCGGAGACGCTGGCCGTCGGCTCAAGGCGCTCTCGCTCGCCGTCCTCATCGCGCCAGGTGACGCCCGCCACGAGTTCGTAACGAGTGCCTAGCGCCAGGTCCTGAACAAAGTCCAGGGTGTCCAGTCCGCGGACCTTGCGGAATCCCTCCACCATCTCCAACCCGACCAGGCCACCGCCGAAGGTGGTCCGTGTGTCCCCGGGAACCTCGATCGCCCCGGCGGCCGGCCCGACCGCCGGCCCATAGGCGGTATCAGCATGGCGCAGAAGGGCCCCCCGCCGCCACTGATGCTCGATGGGACCGCTGCGCCAGGTGGCTCCGAGGTCGAGTCGCTCCCGATCCTCGGCCACTTCGGCCACCGTATCCCCGGACCCAAAGAAGTCGCGCCGCGCCTCAACCCGTGAGACATTCACCGACCAGGCAAACGGATCGCGCAGGTGCTGGAAGCGTCGCTCGATCCCGGCAGCCTGAAAGTCACCGTCGTCGGTCCGCCCCACCGAAACCCGGCCGCGCACGAAACTGTCGCCGATGTGCCGGTCCGTGTATGAGATCTGGCCGCGCAGCTCCCCGAGGGAGTTTTCGGAGTACGAGAGGGAGATCCTGTCCCCAAGGCCCAGGAGGTTGTTCTCGCCGATCGAAGCTCCCACGCGCCCCACGCCGCCTACGAAAGATCCGCTGCCCCCGCCCTGGATGGACAGTCGATCCCGCGTTTCGATCACCAGGTCGACGAGCCCCTGACGAGATCCCGGTTCGAGCCGGACCTTCGCCGAAGCAAAGAGCCCGGTACGCCGTAGGTTGCGCTCGACTTCCTCGGCGAGCGCCGTGTTCACGTGGTCCCCCTCCGCCACCCACAGCTCCCGGCGAATGGTCTCTTCCCGCGTGGTGGAGTGCAGCCGGTTGGCAATCCAGCGCAGACCGCGTGCGCTTTCCCCAAAGATCGGAGCCGTCCGAATGATGACGCGATCGATGCGACTGTCGACGGGTAAGGTCTGGGCGCGGGCCGCCGCGACCATGAGGATCGCGGCGGCCACACGCCCGAAGAGATGGACGCAGCTCAAGGCGCCCCAAGTGTGCCGAACAAGGCCGGAGTCCGTGCCAGCGAATGGCGCCCCAGAGGCAATTCCCTAGCGTTCGCCTTCCTTCGAGTCCCCTTCCGAGTCCTCGGGTTCCAATTCCGGCTCCGCGAAGCAGTACAGGGCGTCCATCGAGCGCACAAAGACCTGATCCCCAGCGATGGCCGGGGTGGCCCAGACCCGCTCGTCGAGGCTCACCGTCGAAAGCGGCTCCCAGTCCTGCCCGGCCGTCACGACCGACAGTTGACCGGACAGGCCCGCGAGGACCAGTCGGTCGCCACCGGCCACCGGCGACGCGAAGTATCGGTCCGAATCCCCGACCCGCTCCTGCTCGTACACCTCGCCGGTGTCGGCGTTCAGCGAAGTCATGATGCCGCCCTCCTTGATCGTGTAGAGCACACCATCGACGAGCACGGGTGTCACGACGTCGCTCATGCCGCGGCGCTTGTCATAGGTCCAGCGCAGGTGACTCTCCGTGACATCCCCGCGCCCCCCCAGCGTGATCGAGTAGAGCCCACCGTTGCGACGCGCCGCCATCAACAGGTAGTCCCAGTCCTCGGAGTCCAGCTTGTCATCGTCCGCGAGGTCGAACACAAACCAGGCTTGCTGCAAGCCCGGATGATCCCATTCCTCACGGTTGATCGCCCCGTCCCCGTTGGTGTCCCGCTCTGCGAGCAGCTCCTCAAACGTGCCCGTCGGTTTCGGCAAGCCCGCCTCGCTGGGCCCGACCATGAACGAGTTCACCCAAGCGGTGTTGCCCTCGATCACCGGCATCGACTTGGCTTGCCAACAGCCGACCTTGGCCCACCACAGACGCTCGCCGCTGCTCGCTGCATAGCCTGCGACCTCGAGGGACCCTGCGATCACGAGTTCGGGTGGCCCCCCCTCGGGCAGGTACAGGGCTGGCGTGGCGTAGCCATGGGTCGCTTCGGGTCGCGCGACTCGCCAAAGCTCCTCACCGGTCTTCAGGTCGACCGAGATCAAGAAGGACTCCCCGTCCTGATCGACGCACTGAAACGCCGCACCGCCGTGGATGACCGGAGAAGCCGCCAGCCCGTGGGGAATCGAAAACGGCCCCATCGGGATCCGCCAAAGCTCCTGGCCCCGCATGTCGTAGCCAAGCATGCCGATCGAGTGGAACATGACCACCAGGGTCTCCCCGTCGGTCACCGGGCTCGGCGCCGCGGCAGAGTTTGCCCCGGGGCGCTTGCCGTCGAACTCGATGGACCTGCGCCACAGCTCGTCCCCCGAAGCACGGTCCAAGCAGACCGTGAACAGGTGGGTGCCCTTGGTCCCCGTCACAAAGACGCGCTCGCCGCTGATCACCGGCGATGAGAAGCCTGCCGGCAACTCCACGCGCCAGGCGAGGTTGGTCTCCGGATCGAGGGAAGCGGGGATCGTGGCCCCCGCCGAGTGGGCAGCACCCGCCGTGCCGCGGAACCCTCCCCACTCGGGAAGGTCGCCGCCGGAGAGTGCGAGAACTGACGCAAGGAGAACGCTCATGGACTTGAGGGACGTGGCCTAGGGGGAAGCGAGAATCCGACCATACGCGCACCGCCCGGAATCTGTCCGGAGTTCCCACCGTCTTGCGCCAGGCAAACAGGGACCGCCGGCAGGGACCTTTCCTGGCGCATGGGCCCGGGATTCGCCAGGCTGGAGGTTGTGAGCGCCACCGAACCTGCCTGGTCCGTCTACCTCGTGCGCTGTGGCGACGGCGCCCTATACACCGGCATCGCCACCGACGTAGAGCGGCGCCTCGCCGAGCACAGCGCCGGCCGCGGCGCCAAGTTCCTGCGCGGCAGAGGCCCCCTCAGCCTGGTCTTTGAGCGCGGCGTCGCCGACCACGGCACGGCCCTACGCATGGAGTACGCGGTCAAGCAGCTCAGCCGCCAGCGCAAGGAAGCTCTGATCCGTGGGGATCTCGCCTGGGCCGCGATCAGACCCGGTGGGGACTGAGGGAGGACACCGTATCCGAGGGCTTCGCGATCACCCAAGTGCCCATTGCGCGCATGCCCTGGACCACCGTCGCCTTGAGCGGGTCGAGCAGAACCCCTCCCAGCCGCTGGGTGGCGTCCATCAAGTCCTGCTCGCTGGTCAGAAAGCGCTCCGATCCGTCGGGCAAGAGGTGCCGGCCGTTCCCCAGCGAGTGCGTGCGGCCTTCCAGGCCAACGCTGGACGCCAGGCGGCAAAACAGGATTCCTCCAGGGGCCAGCACGCGCCACAACCCATCGATCATTGCGTCAAAATGCGTTCGATCCCGCGCGAAGTGCAGGACAGCGTTGCAGATCACGATGTCGCCGGAAGCAGCCTCGAAGGTCGGCGCCTCGATCCGATCGACCCGGAACCCGCCGGGGCCCAGTTCTGGGCGCAGCTCCGCCGCCAGCCGCCGCACGGCGCGGATCGCCTTTGGGTTCTGATCGCTGCCGCGCACATCGAATCCCTGGCGCAGAAGGTAGACCAGATTGCGGCCACCGCCGCAGCCCATGTCGATGACTCGCATGCCCGGAGCGATGCGTCCCTTGAGCAGCTGATCGAAGAGGTAGACGTCGATGTTGCCGAAGGTCTCGGCCAGCTCGGGCCCGGCCATCAGCTCGACTCGTTGATGGATTCGAGTTCTTCCCACCGCTCCATCGCCTGGTCCAGCTCTGCGCCCAGCTCCGCGCGCTCGGCCTGCACGCGCTCCAGCTCCTCGCGGGGCCCCGTGTAGATCGCTCCATCGGCGAGCTTCGCGTCGAGGGCGCCGAGGCGCTCCTCCATATCGCCGATGCGCGCCTCGATCCCATCCAGCTCCTTTTGCTCCCAGTTGCTGAGCCGTCCCCGTTTCTTGGGTTGGGCCGCAGCCGCCGGTTTCTCTGCCTTGGGCGCCTTCTTGGTCGCTGACTGTGCAGCGGCTCGTTCGGTTCCGAGCTTCTCCAAGAGGCTCGACAGGTCGCCGACGTGCATCCGCGCTCCGCCCTTGCCGTCCAGGTACAAAACGCGCTTCGCGATCCGGTCCAGGAACCAGCGGTCGTGGCTGACGATGATGGCCGTGCCGGGGAAGTCCAGCAGGGCCTCCTCAAGAGCACGCAGCGTGTTGAGATCCAGGTCGTTCGTCGGCTCGTCGAGCACCAGGACGTTGCCACCCGCGCAGAGCATCTGCGCGAGCAAGACACGGTTGCGCTCACCGCCGGACAGAAGCCCCACGGGGGTCGATCGCTGGTTCGCCGGAAAGCCCCACTTGTCGAGAAAGCTCTCGACTCGAACCGTTTGATCTCCGACCCGCAGCACATCGTTGAGCCCGGCGACCTGCTCCAGCACCGTAGCGCTCGGGTCCAAGGTCGAACGCATCTGATCGATCGACATGAACTCGACGGTCTCGCCCACGTGGCGCTCGCCGCTGTCCGGCTCAAGCTCACCCAGCAGCATCCGGATCAGGGTCGACTTGCCGGCGCCATTGGGACCGACGACGCCTAAGCACTCGCCCGGCTCGAGACGCAGGTCCAGCGGCTTGAGTATCTCACGGCCGCCAAGTGACTTGGACACGCCCTCGAGCTGCACTACGCGGGAACCGAGCCGTGGCCCAGGCGGGATACGGAATTCCAGTTCGGCGGGAATCTCATCGGGCTCGGCTTCCTCGAGCGCCTCGTAGCGCTGGATACGAGCTTTCGCCTTGGTCGAGCGAGCGGGCGGACCCCGCCGCATCCAGGCGGTTTCCCGGCGCAGCAGGTTCAGCCGCGAACGCTCCGCCTTCGCCTCCGCAGCCAGCCGCTCCGCTCGCGCTTCCAGGTAGTCGAAGTACCCGCCCTGCACGGACCAAAGCTGTCCCCGGTCGAGCTCCACGATGCGATCGACCACCCGGTCGAGGAAGTAGCGGTCGTGGGTGACCAGCACGAGGGGCGTGTGCTGCGTTTGGAACCAGTCCTCAAGCCACTGGGTGACAAAGGCGTCGAGGTGGTTGGTCGGCTCGTCGAGCAGCAGCAGCTCGGGGCCGGACAGCAGGAGTCTCGCCAACGCAATCCGGCGCCTTTCCCCCCCGGACATCGGACCCACGGGCACGTCGAATTCGTGGACGTCCAGGGAATGCAGAGTGCTTTCGATCTGGTGCTCGACATCGTGCCCTCCGAGGGCCTCGAGCTGCTGCGTCAGCGCATCGTGCCGTGCCAGCAGGGCCTTCATGCGATCTGTCTCACCGGCGGCGAGTTCGTCCTGGACCTTGTTGAGGTCCTTCAGCACTTGATCCCGCCCTTCCAGGCCGCCGCGCACGATGTCTCGGGCCGTGTGGCTAGGATCGAGGATGGGCTCTTGCTCGAGATAGCCCAGGCGCAGCCCTCGCTTCAGGACCCGCTTGCCCTCCTCCGGTTCGAGCTGTCCCGCCAAGATCCGCATCAGCGTGGACTTGCCACAGCCGTTGGGCCCGACCAAGCCGATGCGCTCCCCGTCCCCGACCGTCAAGGCGAGGTCGTCGAAGAGCACGCGGTCATTCAGGCCCTTGCGGACCCCTTCCAGGGAGAGCAGCGTCATCTCGGCCGGAGGGTACTCCACGGGGGCCGGGGTGAGTACTGCTGTTGGGTTCTCTTGGGG
>CAYWNK010000010.1:0-54478 GCA_964459495.1 uncultured Planctomycetaceae bacterium | reverse complement strand
GGCCCTCTACTCCCGCCTGGGCAAGGGCAGCACGGGCGCCGTGTATCGGGCACGGCACCTGGACCTCGGGATCGACGTTGCGGTGAAGTGCCTCCTGCCCGAGGCCTGCGGCGATGAGGACGGCTCCCTGTCCCGCTTCCGGAGGGAGGTCGCGCTGACCTCGATGCTGGACCACCCCAATGTGATCCAGGTCCTGGGCAGCGGCGAACAGGAGGGCATGCGCTACCTGGTAGTGGAATACGTGCACGGGGAAACCGTGCGCGAGCGGGTGCGGCGCCGTGGGGCACTGCCCCTCCCTGAAGCCCTCGCGATCGTTCGCCGGGCCGCCCGGGGCCTGTCCGCCGCCCACGGCATGGGGCTGGTGCACCGGGACGTGAAGCCGGGCAACCTGATGGTCGGCTCCAGCGGCGAAGTCAAGGTCTGCGACCTCGGCCTGGTCAAGCCCTGCTGGAGCGCGGCTCGACTGACGCGCTCGATCGCTGTCATGGGTACCCCCCAGTACATGTCCCCTGAGCAATGGGACTGCTCCCGCGATGTCGGGCCCCAGGCCGACGTGTATGGGCTAGGCGCCACCCTGTACTACCTGCTCACGGGTAGGGACGCGATCGACGGCAACAGCATCCTCGAGGTGCAGAAATCCGCGCTGAACGGCCAATTCCCCGACGTGCGCGAGATCGCCCCCGCGGTGCCTAAGGCCGTGGCCGATCTGATCGCGAAGTGCGTCCGTCGGGACCCTTCCATGCGCTACGCCGACGCCGGCGCCCTGGAAGCCGAGCTCGCCGCGATCAACGACGGCTCTCCCTACGTGGAACTCGATGCCCTTCCGACCTCCGTGGGATCTCGCCCGGCACCTGCCGAGCGCGAAGAGAGAGCACTGCGCCGCGCTGTTCAGCGTGGGCGGGCCGGCCTCGACCGGCGTCCGATCCGAGCCCTCGCCTCCCTGTGTGCCCTATCTCTCGCCTGGATCGGTGGCCATGTTTCCGCCACCGGGGATCTCTACCCTATCCTGGAGCCGTCGCACACCCAGTCCTCCGTCCAAGCACAGCCGGGCGGATACCAGCTCGGCGAGGAGCCCGTATTCTGGAGTCGTTCTTCCGGCGACCAAGTCACCGCACTCCACTCCAATGAACGCTAGCCAAGCCATCTCCGGTGGGGCGATCCTACTCGTCGAAGACGACGCGCGCCTGGGAGCCCAAACCGAAGACTCCCTGCGCGAGGCCGGCTTCGGCGTTCGCTGGCTCGTGACCGGAGATGAGGCGCTCGACCACGACCTCGCGCCCTACTCCCTGGTGGTGCTCGACCTGATGCTGCCGGGGGCCCACGGGCTCGATGTCCTGAAGGCCTTTCGACAGCGATCCGCGGTGCCGATCCTGGTGCTCAGTGCCATGCAAGACGCCACCGTACGAGTGCGCGCCCTCGAGCTGGGCGCCGACGACTACCTGACCAAGCCGTTCTGGCCAGCGGAGCTGCTCGCCCGTGTGCAGGCCAGGCTCAGGCGACCGGAGCTGGCCCGCGTGTCCAATACGCTGATCCTCGGTAGCTTGGAGGTCAATCTCGACGGGCGGCGCGTAGCGGTCGGCGGCGAGGAGGTGACCCTGACCCGGGTGGAGTTCGATCTCCTTGCGGAGTTGGCCCGCCGGCCCGGCCTCGCTCTCGAACGTGTCGATCTCGCCGAGCGCGTGCTCGACCCCGACCGGGACGGCACTGCGCGTACCCTGGACGTGCACGTTTCGCGCCTGCGCAAGAAACTCGGGGCTTGCTCGGGCTATTTGCAGACCGTCTGGGGCGTAGGCTACCGGCTGGAAGAATCCGACTGATGGTGGCCCCTTGAACCTGCGCCCGCGGTTGCTCCTGACGAGCCTGACCGTCGCACTGCCGCTGGTCGCGGGGGCCTCGTGGCTCCGTGCTCGGCAGGAGCGCGAGGCCGAGATCGAGCGCGTGTTGGCCGTGGGTCTCGCCATGATCGAAGGTGGCGAACTCGACCGCGAGCACTTCGGCGGCGACGGCCGTGGCCCGCGCCGCGGCCCAGGACGATCTCTGGGTCGAGGCCCCGATCGCTTCGACGGTTCTCCACCTGGCCGGGGTGACAGCGAGGGGCCACCCCGCCAAAGGGGCGACAACGAATCGGACGGCGCCGGCGGACGCCGCCGCCAGCGCGGACCCGGATCCACCTCTGACGGAGGACGCCTCCGCGGCCCGGGACGCGGTCGCCCCGACCCGGTCGAGGTCCAGGCCTACAACGGCCTCTTCGAACCCATCCGCGATGGCCAACCCGCCCTGCATCCCGATCTGGTGGAGGCCCTTCAGACGGGCAGCACTCGGGCTTCGGTCGAGGAACGCGTCACAGAGGACTATGAGCTGACCGTCGCAATGCCCGCGCCTTGGCTCGAGGCCCCGGTCACCTACATCTCTGTTTCGCGCCGTCACCCCGAACCCTCTGCACGGCCCAGCGACTACTTGACCAGCGGCCTACTCGCCGGCGGCCTCGTTCTGGCCGTGAGCTTCCTCGCCGCCGGGCCCCTGGTGGGGCGCGTACGACGCCTGACGAGCGCGCTCGAAAACCGATCTCCCATCGATGGCGGCGCCCCCCTGCCGCCGAGCTTCACCGATGGCAATGACGAGGTTACCGAGCTTGCCCTCGCCATTCAGAGCAGCTACGCGGCCACCCATGAAGCCCACGGAGAGATCGCCGCCCGTGAGCAAACGCTGCGTCGTTTCGTCGACAACACGACCCACGACGTAGCCGTGCCACTGTCGGTCCTCCAGAGTCACCTGTCCGCGCTCATCGCGGAAGGGCGTGAGTCAGCATCCCTCGACGGAGCCGTGCAGGAAGCCCACTACGTCGCTTCGATCCTGCGCAACCTGTCGACCGTCGCGCGCCTGGAGGCCGGCGAGGAGAAGCTGGAATCAGCCGACGTCGACCTCAACGCTGTGGTCGAACGCTCTGTAGCCCGCCACCAAGCCATCGCTTTGCAAGCGGGGATCCACCTCGAATCGTCGGTGCCCGAAGAGGCGGTGAGCATGTTGGGCAACGTAGCACTGCTCGAGGAAGCTCTCTCGAACCTCGTGCACAATTCGCTGCGCTACAACAGGCCCGGTGGGCACGTCGCGGTCGTGCTGCGTAGACTCCCCGGCGAAACCTTCGAGCTACGCGTCGCCGACGACGGCCCGGGCATCGAGGATGGGGTGCTCAACACTCTGGTGCAACGCGCCCAGCGCAGCGACCAGGCCCGGGCTCGTTTTCCCGACGGACGCGGCCTAGGCCTACACATCGTGACCGACGTTGCGGCACGCCACAGCCTGGAGATCACCTTCGGGCGCGAGGCCTCCGGGGGCCTCGAGGTCACCCTGCGGCCCCGGGCCTAAGCGGGGAGCATCGCGAGCCAGGCAACGAGGACAGGCTCGCCAGCCGGGCGGACATCGCGGGACTTAGCCATCATGCAGGCCGGACCCCGGCCGCAGCGGACCCAGCCAATCGAGATCTACGTCTCCATGTGCATTGCCGGGCGGCACGGATCTCGACGACCTGACCGCCTGCGCGCCGGCAGCATTACTCCAGGCGAATGGAGCTCGCCTTGCCCGGCTTGAGCGTCGCGTCGGCGCTGTACTGCGCGCTAGGACCGCCGTCCGCACCGAATTCCTGGATCTCCTGGCCGATCCGGGTGGGCGCAATGCGTGACTGATAGATCTCCGCGCTGACCTTCCACCTACCGGGGGCGACGCGTCCCAGCTGCCAGGCTCTCGTTGCCTTGTCGTACTGCACGCCAAAGCCGTCGTCGATTTGACCGTCTTCGAACCCGATCGTGACCACGGACCGCATGCGCTCATCCTCCTTGGATACCAGACGGATGCGTAGGCTTCCGTCCCTGGGCAGCGCCGCCGACTCTGGCAGATACACCGTGGCCCGCGCGGTCTCGAACCCGATGCGCTCATCGATAGGCACGGCGAGGCCGAGATCAAAACGCTCGCTGGGATGCCCGATCACCGACCATTGGTTGATGTGCAGCACGGGCATGCGAACGCCCCGCACCCGGCAGTAGGCCATGATCAAGCCCTCCGCGCTGGTCTTCCCCAGATAGGCCTCGTGCTTTTCCGTGCCGTCGCCGAAGCGCCGCTCAGGCCAAAGGTCCGCATCGGTCAAGTGCGCCGTGATCCCGCCGACAGGCTCCCCATCGACCTCGATCAGCAGCCGGACAGGCACGATCTTGAACGAAGTTAGATCCATGGTCGTGCTCACGCTTCCGCCCGCGGGCACGTTCACGTCGGTGTCCCCACCCATGATCATGTCCTGCCGTAGCGCGCCCTGGCGAATCGTTCGAATCCCGGCCGGTACATCCTCCATTCGGAAGCTCCCGTCCTCCTTCAGCTTGGCGTTTTCGATCCCGGCCAAGTCGAGGACTTCGATGAACAGCCCCTCAGGGTCGATGTCGGACGGCAGGCGCACCTGGCCGAGGATCGTTCCGCTGGCAACAAGCTCGAGGTCACCCACGTCGTTGGTCTCGCCAAACTGCAGCTCGGGTGAGACCAGGGTGCACGATCCCGCGTCCCCGGTGGCGACGACGGAGTACACACCCGGGGTGAGATCGGGAAGTTCGAACACCCCCGTCGCCGCATCAGCCAGAGCCACCAGCGACTCACCGCCCTGAAGGGTGCGAAACAGGTTGCTCCTGTCCGGTGTGAGCGTCAGCGTCACCTTGCCCCCCACGGGCTCACCGCCCGCAAGCACACGCCCACGGAGGGCCGCGCCCCGGGGCATCTGGATGACCTGCTCGATCACCCCGGCCCCTTGGGCACTGAGCGCCACCCCCGCTCCGGTTGGACACGTGATCCCATCCTGCCAAGTGGCCCCCGCGAGATCCGCATACCGCAGTGGGTAGCCCTCGGCAGCCACCACCAGCAGGTCCCGCTCCGGAAGACCGAAGAACTCGAGGAATCCCCCCGGCACCGGCTTCACCCGCGGCATCGAGCGTGCTCGATACTCCGGCGCCCGCGCCTTGGAGCCGCCTCCCTCGATCTTCTTGATGCCGAATCTCTCCAGGGCCTCACCCGACGCTGCGTCCACGACGCGCACGTGCACCCGGGCGAGGGGTTTCAGCAGCAGGGTCACGCCCTTGCTGCTGCCAGCTACCGGTGTCGGCCCTTCCGCTGGACGATACTCCGGATGCTTGCAGGTCAGCTGGAAGGCATGCGTCGCCGGTAGGGTCAGCTCGAACATGCCCGCGTCGTCGGCGCGCGCCTGGGCAGTCCTGTGCGACCCCGTCTCGGCTGCGCTGGTGGCCAGGACGAGCGCGTCTGGAACCGGCTGAAGATCCCCCGTCACCACCCGGCCGCGCACGACCGGAGCCAGGTCCAGCACGAAGCGCAACTCGCCGAGCTCTTCGCCCACCGTGGTGCGAACTTCCAGACTTTCGGAGTCCAGAAAGCCAGGCGCAGTCGCGCGAACGAGCCATGCCCCAGGCGGCAGACTGCCCGCTGTAAAACGTCCTTCCCCGTCGACAGTCAGCTTGCTCGCGGGCTCCTTGCCGACTGGGTCCAGATAGACGGTGGCGTCTTCGACGCTCCCCCCATCTTCGCCCTGAACGACGCCCGCTAGGGAGCCGCAGGAGGTCAGCCGCAGCTCGCCGAGATCGCGCACGCCGCCGGTGAGTGCAGGTTGATCTCGCTTGCTCTTGCCGAAACGCTCGGTCCACTGGCTGAGGAAGGGACCGGCAGCGACAAAGAGCTCCACGCGGCTCGCGCTAGGGATCGGCACGTCGAAGCGAAAACGGCCATCTGCGCCAGTCACGAGCTCAAAGCCCGCCCAACCGGAGTCCCGATCGTCTCCGAAAGCCGGCAGCTCATCCACCCCGGCGTCCTTCGCCCAGCGCCGCTTTGTGGCAAGTTGGCAGGTGGCTCCCTCGAAGGGCTCGCCGTCCGGCCCCAACACTCTCCCCACAACAACGCAGTTCCCCTCTGCGGCGACCGCTGGCCCTGACCCGACGCCAGCCTCCACCCGCCCAGCAACGGCCGCGACCAGCTCCCCTTCCGAGCCTGCGGACTCGACGGGCTGCTGCTCGCCTGCCCCGCCATCGGCGGCCGAGCCCCCCCCCTGGAGGATCCCTGCCGAACGATCCTCCCCTTCGCCGAGGCGCATCACAAACAGCCCGACAGCAAGTATCCCGATCAGCGCAAGGAGAGCTTTCGACTTGGCGTTCATTGCCCGAGTCTAGTGTCCGTTTGAGCATCGCAACGTAAGGGAGCGGCTACGACGGGCCCCTGGGCAGTCGCGGGCGTACTCCACGACCGCCAGCTCGCCAGGGACCCCCAGCAATCGCAACTTTGCGGATCGCCCGGGCCCCGGTTTGCGCACACTGCTGGCCAGTCCTAAAGCCGCCGCCGCCTGCCCCACCGCCGGGGTGGTGGTCGACACCACGACCATGCTTCAAGCCAGGACATTCTCCCCATGACCTCCGCCCCCTTTCAGCGAGTCCAATCGCTGTTCTTTACGCTACCCGAAGTGAACTTCGACACCGACCAGCTGAGCCTGGCAGACACGACCCTCCGCCGCGAAATGGCGGTCCAAGCATGACACACCTCGTAACAGTTCTCGGCGGAGATGGCATCGGCCCTGAGGTCACGGAGGCGGCCGTCCGCGTTTGCGAAGCGGTCACCACGAAAGATGCGATCACCTGGACCAGAGCCTCCTTCGGTGGGCAGTGCTTTTATGATCGGGGCTCTGCGTTCCCGGAAGACACGCAGGCCTCCTGCAGGGAATCGTCAGCCGTCCTGCTCGGTGCGGTCGGACTCGGAGAGCTCCCCCCGGGCGCCAAGCGGCCGGAGCTGGGCCTGCTGGAGCTTCGCGGGGCGCTCGGGACCTTCGCGAACATCCGGCCGGTGAAGCCTTTCCCCTCCCTGTTCGCGATGTCGCCCCTGCGGCCTGAGCTCCTGGAGAACGTCGACATCCTCTTCGTTCGCGAGCTGACAGGTGGCCTCTACTTTGGGGACAAAACGCGCACGCCGGACAAGGCGACCGACATGTGCGTCTACACCAAGCACGAGGTCGAGCGCATCGTCACGATGGCCTCGGAATACTGCAACGGGCGGAGCAAGCGTCTCACCTCGGTCGACAAGGCCAACGTGCTCGAGACCTCGCGGCTTTGGCGCGAGGTCACAACCGAGACCGTCGCTCGAGTCGCGCCCGACGTCGCACTGGAGCACCTCCTGGTCGACGCCATGGCCATGTACCTGCTGAAGCGCCCCGCCGACTTCGACGTCATCGTGACCGAGAACATGTTCGGCGACATCCTCACCGACGAGGCCTCGATGCTGTGCGGCTCCCTCGGCATGCTGCCCTCGGCCAGCATCGGTGAGGGTACGGGCCTCTACGAGCCGATCCACGGCTCGGCTCCAGACATCGTGGGGCAGGGAATCGCAAACCCCTGCGGGACGATTCTGAGCGCCGCGATGATGCTGCGGATGTCGCTGGATCAGCCCGATGCGGCAACAGCCATCGAGAAGGCCGTCGAGGCCACGATCGATGCCAAAGTCCTGACGCCCGACTTGGGCGGCAAGCACACCACGACGGAGATGACCGACGAGGTCATCAAGCGTCTGGGCTGAGGGCTAGGCCCCAGCGATGGTGCCCCGGCCCGGGGCACCATCGCCCAGCTCATCGAGTGCCCAGCGAGCGTCACCCGGCCCGTAGGTCCCCTACTCGCGCCGTAGGATCGCCACGAAGACCTCGTCGAAGGGACTCGCCGGGACATCGCCCAGCAGCCCGTCCTCGCCGATAGGACCCTGCATGCTATCGAGGACAAAGCCGGGGGCCTGCACGGTGATGTGCCGCGGTCGACCCGCCAGGTCCAAGCCAATCGGTCGCACTGCATCGCTCACTCCCACCTGCTTGCCGTCGGCGATGAAGCCGATGCCGGAAAGGAACACCGCCTTGCCGTCCACGATCTCGATCGCGGCCGCCAGAGCTCCCCAGCCCTGGCCAAGTTCGATGCGCATGCGCCGCACCCCGTCGGAGTCGACGATCCCTGGGACCGGCGCGAGGGTGACCGCGTAGCCCTCGGCTGCCACCCAGACGGTGGATCCATCTAGCGCGATGCGCCGATACTGGATCTTGCCTCCGGGTGCGGGTTCGGGATCTACGTCACCCTCGAGACCCGCCGCGACCAACGCCGCAAGCGCGCCGTCCACCGGCGCACCTGTCGCCGCGTCCACGATCTCCACTTCGAGTACCTTGCTGGAGACCCCATCCCGCAGCACGAATTCCAGCTCGCCCTCTCCGGTTCGGATCGTCGCGCCCTTGGGCGTCACTGGGGGCGCGTCAGCAAGCTTGCGGTCGGAATGGACCCACACCTTGTACTCACCCTCTGCGAGGTTCGCGATCTCGAAGCTGCCGACCCAGGGGCCTGGGCCCGAACTCGCTTCGACCCAGCCCCCACGGGGGCTCTCGTTTGCCGCCACGTCCGTGCGGCGCAGCCATACTCGCCAGTTCCCCGGCGGCGCTTCGCCGCTCTCCGTGCGCACGACGCCGCGGATGCTGGCCGTCGCCTGGGGATCGCGGCGTGCGACAACATCCACAACCTGTTCCCCCTGCACGAGGTTCAACCACTCGACCGCCGGCTGATAGCCCTCCACCTCCGCGGCCAGAGTGTAGGCACCGATCGGCAGTGCGCGGATCCAATGCTCCAATGGCGGCCGACCGGCCTTTTCAGCCTTGCCAGGCGGCCGCAAGAACGAGGTCCCGGTCAGAGCCCCATAGACCGGCTTGCCTCCACGCGCTGCGCCCAAGTCCACGTGCCCATTCACCAGCCTCAGGTTCACACTGCCCGGCCCCTTGCCCTGCTCGTCTGCAATCCGCAGGCCGACGTCCGCCGCTGGCGCCAATGCGATCGTGACCTCGGGCAGTGGCCATGCCTTTTCCCATGACACCATAGCGCTGCCCGCCCAAGCACCGGCGACCACCTGAAGGGCCAGCTCGCTGCCCTCATCTGGCCCGTGTTCCCTTTGGACGAAACGCACCAGGGTTCGTGGCTTGGCGGCCGCCAGGACCACCCCCGGCGAGTCGGGAAATCCCGCCTGGTCTGGGCGGAAGACGGCCGCCTGGAGAGTGCCGAGCTCCACGCCCGGCGGAGCCTCGAGCTGAATGGAGTAGGCCAGACCCAGGTCCACCTCCAGGGTCACTGGATCGCCGAGCTGGCTGTGGTTGAACACCATCGTCGGCGGCAGAGACGTTGTTTCCCCCGTGGCTAGGAGGTTCCAGCCCAGCCAGTCGTGCCCCTCGTGCACCGATGCCTGCAGGCTGCCGACAGAGTAGAGGCGCTTCGAGGCGAACCGCCCCTGGTCGTCGGTGACGATGCGCTCGAGGGTGGCTGGCGTGCGAGCCTCTTCCCCAGCGGAGCGTGGCCCGAGGTCCAGCTCGAGGAACGGGATGGGATCCCCAGTCTCGCTGTCGACCACCACCCCCTGCACCACAGACCCAACGGTTCGAGGTGCGGGCTCCGATGGGCCAGCGACGACTTCGCGCTCCGCCCCTCCCTCAACGACTCCCGCCGTGCGGGTGCCCGCCGCGGTCAGGGGGCTGGTCTCACTCGCTGCAGCGTCGAAAACCACGACAGCCGGGTCCAAGGCAACCTCCGGACGCGAGACCGAGAGGACGGCGAGGCCACCCAACAGGAGCAGCAGGGCCCCGATGGCGAACTTGGCGGTTCCAGACATGATCAATCCTCCAAGGATGGTGGTTCCCCCAGCCTTCAGGACCGGGGAGGCAAGGGACTCGCCCGCGACTTTCAGCAGCGCGAGGCGCGCCGTCCAGGCGCTCCGGTCCCCGCCGGCGCTCTGGTCCAAGCGCTCCCGCAGGGTCCCGTGTCCACGGGCCAGGCGGCTGCGAACGGCGCCCTCGCTGACGCCAAGCAACTCGGCGACCTTCCGCGACTCCAGCCCTTCGAAGTGCCGCAGGAGCAGGACCTCGCGTTGGGCCTCAGGTAGCTCGAGCACGTGCTGGACCAGATCCCGTGAGGCCTCCGCACGGACGCTCAACTCCTCCACCGACGGCAGTGCCTCGTGTCTGGCTACCGCCTGCTCCCGGTGCCTGCGCCGCGAACCCGCCCGGCCGAGCTGCCGCGCGCGATTGCGTAGCACGGCGGCCAGCCAGGGACCGAGCGGCACGCCATCCCGGCGCGGACTCTCCAGGGCGACCGCCCAAGTGTCCTGCACGAGGTCGTCCGCTGCCCCGTCATCGCGGACAAGCTGAGTCGCCAGGCGCCGCAACCAGCCCGCATGGGCCAGCAGCTCGTCCAGGCTGGGGGTTGAGGTTCGCTTGGGCATTCCGGGGAACACGTCGCCAATCCTAAATCTGTGCCGCAGTTTCCTAGGAATATGGAGCGGGTGGAGCACCAGGATCCAGCTCCGCCAGGCGCTTCCAGGAACCAGTCCCAGGGCGCTCCGCATCCCCCCCAACAGCGCTGCAGTCCTAGGCCTGGAACGCCCCAGACCGCTCGGTTTAGATCCCCCTAGCAGCAGTCGATGTCCAGGGCAGTCCATAGCCCTGCCGATGCTCTCTGCCCTTCTACTCGCTTCTGTCCCAGCTCCACAGGTCCAGGAGTTTGTTTCCCTGACGCCGGTGGAGCAGTCTTGGATGGAGAGTTGGAAGGAGAATCTACGCTGGGATATCGATTTGAGCCTGCGCGGAACCGTCGACGGGGAGGGTGAGGCTGCCTTCCTGGGCGCGCTTGGGCTCGATCTCCACAAGATCGTTCGGCGCGGAGACGGACGGGACCTGGCCACCCTGGTCTTTCAGCCCTACCTCTTGCGAGGCGACACGACTTCTTCCAATCCGCCGATCTTCGAGGACGAGCACGACTTCGCCCTCCAGTGGCGCATTTCGAACGTGAACCTCAACCTCCGCGGGGATGGCACCCTCAACGTTCGGGCCGGGCACTTCGAGATCCCCTTCGGTCTCGAGCAAAACCTCGACACCAACGGCACTCTGCGGCGCACGCCCCACCAGGCAAACTTCGGTTTCGTCGCCGACTGGGGGCTCACCCTCAATGGCGCCCTGGAGCACCTCGACTACGAAATTGCCTGGAGCCGCGGCTCGGGGAACGAATACCAGGACCCCGGCGGCGACGGGGTCCTGAGCGGCCGTATTGGAACCCCAGTGGAAGACGACCTCACCCTCGGCCTGTCCATGGTCCATGGGGATATCGCCTCCGGCGATTCGACTCGCTCAATCTCTCGGGTCGCAGCGGATGCAACGACCTATTGGCGCTCCCTGGGGTTCCAGGCCGAACTCTCCCACGGCGATGACAGCGATCAGGTTCGTTCGACCCGAGCCCTCCTCGAGGTCAACTCGACCAACAGGCACGAGACCACCCTCGGATGGGTCCAGCTCATCGGGACCAACAACGAACCCAAGGCAACTGCCAGTGGCGTGGTCGACGGGACTCTCTTCGAGGCCAGACTCGGTGCACTCTGGCGCTTCTCCCGCCGCGTCACCTTCAGCGCCCAGCTCACGCAGCCCCTTGGGGGCAACAGCTCTGACCGCGAACCGTCGGTGGCCCTCCAACTAAGATGTCGATTTTAAAGTCAACTCCGCGCCTGCTGGCCTTGGCGCTCCTTGCGTCGACTTTCGCTCTCCAACAGCTGGCCGGCGCACAAGCCCTCTGCGCGCTCAGGGATCCAAGCCGCCAGATCACAGCCCTGTTCCCGAAAGCCGACGGATACCGCTCCATCGTCAGGACGGTTGGGCAGTCGGCTCGCGAAGCCGTAAAGCAGAGCCTTCCCTTCACGCTGCATTTCAACGAACTGGGCAGGCACACGCTCTATGTCGTTCAAGGGCAGGGCGAGCCACTCGGTCTTGTGCACGTGCGATCTGAAGCTGGTGAGTGGGGCCTGGTGGAAATCGCCTGGGCCTTCGACTTCGACCTCAACGTGATCGGCTTCGAATTTCAACGTTGTCGAGATCGATCCAAGAACCTGATCAACACGAAGCACACACGTCTCGAGGGCCTAGGCTTCGCTGGCTTGCGAGGGATGCTCAACAAGGACTGCTCTTCTTTGTCTCCGACGCAGATGGCCTTTCCTCCAAGCGCCCAGTCACTTGGCGTCACCGTGGTTCGGAATGGACTGAAGACGATCGCCGTCACCCAACTGGCCTGGTCCGATGACCTTGCGGCCCTACGCGCAAGGATCTTCGCCCGCAGGTACCTTCCGGCGACTAGGGATGCTGCACCCCTGACCGGTCTCTATGGCCACAAGTCCCTGGCCTTGATTGGGAGCAGGGTCGGCGAGGAGGGCGTTGGAATCTCGCGTAAGGCCGCAAGGGCATTCTCGGTGAGCGACAAGAACGGGGCCCCCCTTGGTCGGTTCTTGACTACGCCCTGGACCTTCGACGCGCGCACAGTCGATATCCAATGGCTGTTCGACCGTCACGGCAACATCGTCGCCATCGAACCGCGCATCGAATGGCCGAGCGCAGAGATCGCATCTTCGTTTCAGGAGCTCGTCGGTCTCAACCCGCTCGAGTCGGACCATTGCTCTGGAACCGCGGGGCTCATCGCGCAGGAAGTCGCCCTTGCACAGGGCTCAGGCGTGCGACCGCTCCACGACTGAGCATTCAACATGCGACTTGGATCACTCATCGGCCTGCAGACAGGAATCACCGTCCTGGCGGGTATTGCCTTCGGCGCCTCCGTCTTCCGTTGCCACTCCGAGGCCCTAGAAACCGCCCACAAGAACGAACGCCTCGGAATCGACCGCGAGAAGTGCGAGCGGATCGGGGATGTGATCTCCCAGCTCGCACTCCTTGGAGACCTGACGCTCGCGGGGAACACGACCTATTTGACGAAGGCGGTGAACACCAACGCTGACTTCGCTATCCAGGCGGTCCGCTACGGGGTCTCCCCCGACTTCCTGGCCGTCTGCAACATTCAACCCGATCGACTTGTCGGGCAAATCGAGGAGATGCGCAGCCTTACGCTGGAGGGCGCGTTCTACGAAGGGCAAGACCGGGATCAGCGTCTCTATCAGCTGCTCGACTCCTTCGATCAAGTCGTCCTCGAAGCAAGCGACACGCTCCAGCAAGCCGAAGGTCCCGCAGCCAGGGCGCTGAAGGAATCTGCCCTGCGGGCCCGGCAGGCCGCAGAATCCGCGTGGATGACGACCTTGCTGGGTGCGGCGTTCTTTGGAATGGTAATCCTCGGCATGTGGCGCCTGCTCAATCGCACGATCGAGGGCCCCATCGTTCGACTGACCAAAGCCACGACAGACGCGATCGAGTCTGGCTTTTTCCGTTCCCCACACGATGGCCCTGCGGAGGTAGCCACCCTCTCCAAACGGTTCGATGGCCTGGTCGCTGACATGAACCACGCCCTGGCATCTCGAACTGCGTTCTTGGCCAATACGAGCCATGAACTACGCACTCCGCTCACCGCGATTTTGGGCTACGCGGACTACCTCAGCAACGGCGAGTTCAGCGATGAAGAATTGGCCGAAGGGCTCTCCAGCATCCAACGAAGTGGCTCCCATCTGCTCGGCCTGATCAGCGAGGTCTTGGATCTCTCCAAGATCGACGCCGATCAGATGACCCTAGATCTTGCTGCGACTGACATCCGAGCGTTGATGCAGGACATCGATGCGATCCTCTCCAAAAACGCCGAGAGGGCCGGCGTCGAACTGGACCTCGAGCTGCAGGAACAACTCCCCCCGGCCCTCATGCTCGACCCGATGAGGCTCCGCCAGATCATTCTCAACGTGGCCGGCAATGCCATCAAGTTCTCGGCGGATGGGTCGGTTCGCATCGTGGTCGAATACGTCGATAGCAGGCTCTTCGCCACGATTGTCGACACAGGAATCGGCATCGCCGAAGATCGTCTGGATGCGGTTTTTGAGGACTTCGAGCAGGCTGATTCGTCCTCCACGCGACTCTACGGCGGGACCGGCCTCGGCCTCGCGATCAGCAGACGTCTTGCACGGCTGATGGACGGCGACCTAACGGTGACCAGTCAGCTTGGCGAAGGCAGCCAGTTCCACCTCGTGATCGACGCTCCCCTGGCCCTCGACGGTGTCTCCAGCCCCATCGTGGAAGGACCCAACAAGTCCACAGATGGAACGCAGGCCGCGGGGGCCAAGATTCTGCTCGTCGATGATGTGGCCCTCAACCGCCGTCTCGGCATGCGAATCCTCGAACGTGCGGGCTACGAAGTGGACCTAGCCGAGGACGGCGCAGAGGCGATCGCTGCTGTCGCGGCCGCCCGGGACGAACGCGCCCCCCACGATCTCATCCTCATGGACATGCAGATGCCCGTCATGTCAGGCATCGAGGCAACCAAGGCCATTCTTGCCGGCGGCTACGGTGGATCCGTCATTGCACTGACTGCCATCACGCTCGCCGAGGAACGCAAGGAGGCCATGGAGGCTGGCTGCAGCGCGTTCATCTCCAAGCCGTTCTCGGTCTCCGCCCTGCTGGAAGCGATCCAGCGGGAACTGAACACCTGTCAGGCCAGCGAGTAGCGCAGCCGGGCTAGAGGCCCGGCCGAAAACCCCGCGCAGGCGAGGCACGGCTGATTCGACCCGACTCTGCGTTGCCAGAATCCGCGAATGGAGCCGACCATGCACGGATTCCGGCGCCTTGATTCGAGTCGAATCGCCCGCACCTCGCCCGCGCGGTGTTTTCGGCCGGACCTCTAGAGCGAGAACTGCTTCGGCAGCAGTTCGTCCAGGCCCCATTCCACTGTTCTTCCGTCCGCACCCACCGTCACGATCCGCAGCGCCGGTGCAAACTCCGCGAGCACCTGACGACAGGCACCACAGGGGGCGACCGCCTCTTGGCCTGAGGTCACCAGCGCCATGCGCGTGAACGAGCGAGCACCAGCGGCCACCGCGCTCTGGATCGCCACCCGCTCCGCACAGACCGTTAGCCCAAAGCTGGCGTTTTCCACGTTGCAGCCCAGGTGCACTCCGCCTTCTGCATCGACGAGCGCAACGCCCACCGAGAACTTGGAGTACGGACACCAGGCGCGCTCCTGCACGGCGCGCGCCTGATCCAGCAGCTCTGCGTCCGTCGCCATAGGCCTAGAGCGCCTTGAGAGCGGCCAGGATGCCGCGCGTCGCGTGACTCTTGTTCAAGGTATAGAAGTGCAGGCCGGGCGCACCGGCCTCGAGCAGTCCCCGGCACTGCTTGATCGCGTGCTCGATTCCCAGGGCCATCACGGCGCCAGGATCGTCCTGAACCGGACGCAGACGGTCGAGAAGCTCTTCGGGCAGCCGCGCCCCGCACATCTTGGTGAAGCGTTCGATCTGGGCAACGTTGGTCACCGGCATGATGCCGGGAATGATCGGCACCTCGATCCCCTTCGCGCGCACGCGCGCCACGAAGTCGTGGTAGTCCGCGTTGTCGAAGAACAACTGCGTCACGAGGAACTGGGCTCCGAGGCGCACCTTTTCCAGGGTCCAGTGCAGTTCATCCTCCATCCCCTGCGATTCGGGGTGGTTTTCGGGGTAGCAGGCCGCCCCGATCGACAGGTCGAAGCGCTCGCGCAGGAACCCGATCAGGTCGGTGGCGTGCTGGAAGCCGTCGGTGGGTAGACCGTCCGAGTCCTTGGGCTTGTCCCCCCGCAGGGCCAGCACGTTGACCACCCCTGCCTCGACGAGCTTGGCCACGCCCAGCTCGATATCGGCCGGGGACGAGGCCACGCAGGTCTGGTGCGCCATCGTCGAGATCCCCAGCTCGGACTGAATGCGGGTCACCACGCTGTGGGTGCGATCCCGCGTCGAGCCACCGGCCCCGAAAGTCACCGAGACAAAGTCCGGCTCCACCGACGCCTTCAGATCGGCAGCCGTGCGCATCAAGTTCTCGGCCCCCTGGTCGGTCTTGGGGGGAAAGAACTCAAAGCTAAAGACGGGCTCCTGGCCCGCGTAGCAGTCCGCAATTCGCTTGGCTTCCATGCTGGTGATCGCTAGTCCTCGCGCAGCGCCTCGAAGCGCTCCCTGAATGCGGTTTCGATGGGGACACTCTTCATGGTGTCCAGGTGAATGCAGGCGGTGGTCATGTGGGCGTCGAGGCAGAGCTCGCCGTCGAGCAGGAAGCGGTAGCGCAGCCTGAGAGACGAGCGCCCCACGTGCTCGGTGGTCACCCGCACGATCGGGCGGTCGCCGAAACGGAGGGGCTTCGAGAAGTTGACATCGGACTTCACGAGGGGAAAACCCAAGCGCTGATCCAAAAGGAGATGGTAGTAGCGCTGTCCGATGTGCTCTTCCCAGAGTTCCTCGAAGACGTCGTGGATGTAGTCGAAGAGCCTCGGGAAGTAGGCGATGCCCGCCGGATCCACGTGACCGAAGCGCACCTGGATCCTGGTCTCAAAAGCGCTCACCGGGACATCTCCGGCCAGGCCTCCTCCGCGCTGGCCACGACCATGTGGGCCAGTCGCCCGATCAGATCGTCGCCCTCTTCGACCGTCGCCTCGGCCGGGTTGCCACAGTAGGCCTCGTCGGCGCCGCACTGCTTGAAGGACGCCTTGCCTGCGCGCATCTTCTCGATCAGGTCGATGCGCTTGGGCGGCAGCTTGGCCGCCACGTCAGCACGGACGCCACTGCGATCAGCGGCGAGCACGATCGACGTCTCGTAGCGGCCCGCGTGACAGTCGCCGCTCTGGAACTCCTCCCCCAGCGTCGATGCCCACTTGCGGCGCGTGTTGTCGGGGAAGATCGCGTGCAGGCGCGCCTTGCCCCCTGGGCCCGTGCCGCCGGGGAAGTCGAGGATCACGCCGCGCAACACGGCGACATGCTCCGGCTCGAGATGGCCGTTGACCAGGATCGCCCGGCCAACCTTCTGCTCCTCAAGGGCCACCAGGACATCCTCGATCAGGGCCCACAAAGTGCCGGGGCGCAGCCCGATCGTGCCTGCGAAGCCGTTGGTGAAGTTGGTCAGCCCGTAATGGATGGGCGGCAGGACCACCGCCCGCAGGCCGCGTGCATCCAGCGACTCGGCCGCCCGCTGCGCCTGGGCGCAGGCGATGGTGACGTCGGTATCCAGGGGCAGGTGCGGCCCATGGGGCTCGGTGCTGCCGATGGGGAGGAGTGCGATGGTCTCGGGCCCGAAGAGCTCGTCGGCCTCGAGCCATGTGCGCTTGGCGAGGTCGGTCATGGTTGCGCGTCAGCGTAGCGTCCCCGCCGCCTGCCCATGCGAGAGCCCTCCGATTATCCCCGGCTTTCCGGGCCAGATCCCGATCCCTGGGCCTCCTCGACTAGGACCTTCCGTGCCACCTTCCCCCGGTCGTTGCGCGGCAGCTCCGCGCGCCATTCGAACCAGCGCGGGTACTTGTAGGGCGCCAATCGATCCTTCACGTGGGCTTTCAGGATCGCCGCCAGCTCCTCGCAGCCCGTTTCCCCCTCACAGGGGACCAGGAAAGCCACTGGTTTGACCAAACCCTGCTCGTCCTCGCGCCCCACGACGCAGACGTCCTTCACGGCGGGATGGGCGAGCAGCACGTTCTCGATCTCGAGGGGCGCCACCCAGATGCCGCTCACCTTGAGCAGATCATCCCCCCTGCCCAGGTACGAGTAGTAGCCGGCCCCGTCCCGTTGAAACAGATCCGCTGTGGTGCACCAGGCCCCCTGGAAGGTCTCTTCCGAGCTTTGTTTGTTGGCCCAATAGCCAAGCGCCGTCGAGCCCCCGCGCACGCGCAGTCGGCCGGGCTCGCCGTCGGGCACGGGCGCGCCCTCGTCGTTCACGATCTGGGCGTCGTAGCCGGGCACGAGCTTGCCCAGGCTGCCCGGCCGGACGTCCCCGGGAGCGTTGGAGATGTAGATGTGGAACATCTCGGCCGAGCCGATGCCGTCGAGGATCTCGACCTGGGTCCGAGCATGCCACTCGTCGTAGAGCGCAGGCGGCAGCGCCTCGCCCGCCGACAGGCATACCCGCAGGCAGCTGAGGTCCACCGAGTCCACGCGCTCAGAGCGCAGCATGTTGTTGATCAGCGTCGGCACGCTGGTCAGGAAGGTGGGCCGGTGCTGCTCGATCAAGTCGAACAGGGTGTCGGCCGTGCTCCGCCCGGGAAACAACACCACGGTGGCCCCCACCCGGAAGGGGAACATCAGGTTGGTGCCGGTGGCATAGCCGAAGAACAGCTTGGGGACCGAGAGGCAGATGTCGTCTTCGCGATAGCCCGCCACCTGCAGCGCGTAGGTCTCGGTGGAGTACGCAAAGTCCCGGTGCATGTGCACGCAGGCCTTTGGCCGCCCCGTGGACCCCGACGTGAACAGCCAGCCGGCTAGGTCGTCAGGGCCGGTGGGCTCGACTTCGCCCAAGGGACCGTCCGCGTCCGCCGCGCCCGCCTCAAGGACGAAGTCGAAGGCGGTGAAGCCATCGGGCAGGTCCCCGGCCGCCTCTGAAACCCAGACCGACTCGCACCAGCGCGACTCCCGCGCCGGTGCCCCGATCACCTCGAGCACGCTTTGATGGGTCACCAACACCCGCGCCTTGCTGTAGTCCAGATAGGCCTGGAACTCCTCCGCCTTCAGCAGGGGATTCACCATCGCAAAGACCCCACCCGCCCGCAGCACTGCGAACCAGGCCACGACGAAATCGATCCCGTCGGGCAGGGCCAGCAGCACACGCTCTTCAGGCCGCAGCCCCGCGCGCCTTAGCCCCACAGTCATCGCCCGCACGCGCCGGGCGATCTCGCCATAGGTCCAGCTTTGCTCGCCGCAGCGCACCGCCACTTTGTCCGCGCGCCCCTCCTCGAGGTTGCGATCCAGGTAGTAGCTGCAGAGATTGAAGTGCTCGGGCAGCTCCAGTGGAAACAGATCGTCGGCGCTGTGCATGGGCCACAGTCTGCCCGCTGTTCAACGATTCGCGCAATGCAGTACAGTCGGCCCCATGCAGCAACGCACCTGGGCTCTCGCCGCCGTCGGACTGCTCGCCGCCATCGGCATCGTCATCGCCCTGCGCGGCAGGACCGCCGAGGCCTCTCACGGAATCGAGCCGGGGGACGTCGCCAGAACCCAGGACGGGTCCCGCGCAAGCTTCAAACCCGCCGGTGATTTCGCCCCGTCCAGCCCCCAGGCGACGGGCCTGCGCTCGGATCCAGCGCGCAGCTCGGTCGAGATCGACGCGTTGGATCCCATGGGCAAGGCGAGCGCCGGACTGCGCGGCGTCATCGAGAGCGAGGACGGCGGCCCCTGCCCCAACGCCGTGGTCCAGCTAGCGCCCCAAGCAGACCTTCCCACCCTCACCCTACGGGCGAACAACCTGGGCCAATTCCAGGGTTCCAACCTGGTTCCAGGCCCCTACGACCTGCTCGTCAGCGCCGACGGGCATTTGCCACTGGCCTCGATGCTGTCCCTAGACCCGGAGAGCGACCACAACCTGGGTGTGCTGATCCTGCGGGCCTCCCGGGTTCTCCGGGGCAGGGTGGTCAACGAGCAGGGCAGGGGCATCGCCGGCGCCGAGCTGCTCCGCGTCCAGCGACCGGGCCCCTACGATGCGGTGACCCTCAGCGCGATCGGCACCAGCGGTCCCGGCGGAGCCTTCGAGCTCGCTGGCCTCCCACGCCATCCCTTCTCCTTGGCCGTCGCCACCACCGATCGCCCGCCGGTCCGCGTGGAGGTCCCCGCCGGTCTAGGCGACCTCGAGATTGTGATTCCCGAGGGTTGGAGCCTGCCGGTGCGGGTCGTCGCGATCCCCGCTGACTTCCCGGCCCTGCGTCTGCTCGCCTACCCCGCCACCGGCAGCCCGCCCGCTGCGGAGGAACGCGACTGGCGGCTGCATACGCGCCGGCACTGGCCCCTCGTCGGCACCGACCGCGTCGAGCTTCACGGTCTCGAACGCGGCATCGAATATGACCTAGAGCTGCAGGCCAACTGGAAGGGCGACACATGGGGAGCCTGTGCTCCGCGCGTGCACGTGACGCCAGAAACGCTGGAGGCTCAGGTCGGCCCTCCCCAAGCGAAGCTCCAGGGATTTTTGGATGCACCTGGAATGGCATTGGAACCCACCGCAGCCTCGAGCATTCTCGTGCGGGTTGAGGATCCCGGCGGCCAGCCCATCGCAGGGGTAGCGGTCGCCGTGCTCGCCGAACCGAGCGGCTCGGAAACGGAACGCTTCCAGATCGCCACTGGAACGTCCAACCTGCTCGGTCGCGCGCGCATTGAGGGCATCCCCCCTGGCGACTACGCGCTGTGCCAACAGCACGAGACCCCGGTCGGTCGAAGGCTGATGCGCGGTGGTTCCATCGCTCAGGTCTTTCTTGGCAGCGAGGAGTCGTTCACCGTTGCCGCCCAGTGCACGACGATCGCCGACGAGCAAAGCGAGGTCACCCTAGTGGTCGACCCGCTGTTTGCGATCGCGGGGGTCGTGCTCGATGGCGGACTGCCGGTCGCCGGGGCCAGCGTCCACTTCCTCGACAGCGGCATCGGTCTGCAGTCGATCCTGGCCTTCGCCGACCTCGGGCCACCCGAAGCCACGACCGGCCCGGAGGGACGCTTTCGACTCAGTCCAGCAGCCGGTGGAGACAGCACCCTGGTCATCGAGGCCGCGGGCCGGCCCATCGCTCACACCGAGTCCATCTTCGTCGGCCCCGATTCCGCAAACCTCGTCGTAAGGCTACCCGGCGGGACCCTCAGCGGCGTCGTGCGCAGCTCCACGGGCGAGGCGCTCTACCGAGCCCAGGTCCGCGTGCAGGTGCGCGGTGAAGATGGCTCCTATGTCCAGGCACCCAAGACCCTCCTGGTCGACGGGGCCGGCGCGCTGTCCCTGGCCGAACCAGACCTGACCGCGGGCCAGGTGCTGACTGGTCCAGGCGGTGAATACACCATCAAGGGCATCCCGCCGCACTGCATGCTGCACCTCGAAGTGCAGGCCGCGGGGCACATCATGGGCGTAGACGAGGTCATCACCCAGCCCGGAGCCGACCATGAACTCGACTTCATCCTGGAGGCCGGCGGCCGCTTGACGGTCCGCGTAGTCGACAGCGGCGGAGCACTTGTGCTGAACAGCCGTGCCAAGCTTGTTTGGCTCGGGGATGGCGAGCAGGATTCCATGGACCAGCTCGCGGGCCCCGGAACCTGCACCTTCGACGACCTTCGACCTGGGCCCTGGGAGCTAACGGCCGAGCAACACAACGGCGAGCGCAACAGCACGCCCCAGGTGATCAACATCCAGAGCGGCGATACTCAGCAGGCCGAAGTCCTGGTCCCCTAGCCGGGTTATTCCATAGGGTCTCCGTCAGCAGCCTTGCAGCGATCCTCCTGGAGCACTGCGGAGAGGATCCCGAGCTGGCTCGGCCGCTCCGCTTCGATCGGCAAGCCGGTGGGCTTGCCGGAAGATCCGGCCGGCCTGACCTTGCGCCCTCAGGCGCCCGCGGCCCGCGCTTCGCCGATGACCTCCCCGTAGAGGTTCAGGTACGCCTCGGCCTGCAGGTCTGCTGCATAGCGCTCGTCGACGCGCTTCGCAGCCCCCGCCCCCAGCTGGGCGCACAGGCCCGGATCGTCGGCCAAGCGTTGGATCGCAGCGGCGAGGGCGGGGATGTCATCAGGGGGAACGAAGAAGCCGGACTCCCCGTGCTCCATGGCCTGGCCAAGGCCCCCCACCTTCGATGCGATGACTGGCTTGCCCGCCGCCATGGCCTCCAGCGCAGCCACCCCAACGCCCTCCCGGCGGGAAGGCAGCAAGCAGAGATCCGCGGCGTGCAGCAGCTCGCGCACATCCTCGCGCCAGCCGAGCAGGGTCGCGTCCACGCCAAGCCGATCGATCTGGGCCTGCAGCTCGGCCCGCAGGCCGCCGGTGCCGCACAACCAGGCCTTAGGACGCAAACCCTGCGCCTCGCAGGCAGCCAGCGCGTCTAGCAACACGTCCAGGCCCTTGCGGCGGTTCAGCGCGGCCATCGTGAGCAACACCAGATCGTCGGGCCCGGCACCCAGCTCGGCGCGCAGCGCGCTCCGGGCAGCCCCACCGTCGTCGTGGCTCTGGCGCAGGCTTTCGGGCTCGACAGCATCCCAGATCACGGCGATCTTCGCTGCCGGCACGCCCGCCTTGAGGAGCTGATCCGCCACCGCCGGCGCAATGGCCACAGCGCGCTGGACCAAGCGCCGGTAGATCAGCTTCGTCCGCAGACCGCGGCGGACCCGCCTGTCCATGCGGCGGGTCGTGAGCGCCGGGAGTCCGCAGCGCCAGGAGGCCAAACCACCAAGCCAGGTCGAGCGCCCGGTATGCAGGTGCACGATGTCGGGGGCTACCTCGCGGGCGATCCGGGCCAGTCGTCTGACGGCCCCAAGATCGGTGTAGCCCCGCATCGAAGTGGTGAAGCAGTCGAAACCGAGCTCGCCCGCCACCGCCTCCGATCGTGAGCCCGGCTGGGCCGCGAGCACGTTCTCCACGCCTCGGTCGCGTAGGCGCCGCATCAGCATGAAGACCTGATGCTCGCCGCCGGAATAACCCGACTCCGAGTTGACGTGGAGAACGCGCAGGATCAGCCCACCTGGGCAAGCGCCTTCAGAAAGTCGTCGGCGGCCACGTAGCGCTCGGCGCGCTTGGCCCGAAGACTTCCAGCGATAGCTGCTTCCAGGTCGGACGGCACCTCAACGCCCGGCGCGCGGACGGAAATCGCGGGCGCGCTTTCCTGCATCTTCGACTGGAACACCTCGATGAATCCCGTGCCCTGCCAGGGCAGAACGCCGGTGAGCAGCTCGTACATCACCGTGCCCAAGGCATAGAGATCCGACGAGGCGCTGGGGCTATCGCCGCTGAACTGTTCGAGGGGCGAATAGAAGGGCGTGCCGATCAAAGTTGTGCGCGCGCCCAGGTGCTTCGCTGCCCAGAGACCTGGGGTGACCCCGCCGTCGACCAGCATCGCGCCCTTTTCGCCCAGGTAGATCGCCGAAGGCTTGATGTCACCGTGCACGAGGCCGGCCGCGTGGCTCTCACCGAGCCCCTCCAGGAGCTGCTTGCCCAGGGTCAGAACCTCCTCAGGATCCATCCGGGCACTGTCCGCCATGCGGGCCCGAAGACTTGTACCGACCGGGAAATCCGTGATGACCAGGACCGTACCGTCCTCCAACACCTCGATCCCGCGCACGGTCAACACGGCGGGGGTTGAAACGTCCTTCCAAGCCGCTAGCTGCTCCCCAAAACCGGCCGCCTGCTTGCGGTCCTCGAAGAGCGTCGAGGGAAAGACCTGGAGCTCGGCGCGGGTGGAATCCTGCTGGTCCTCCACGGCAAAAGCGGTCGCCATGCCGCTCTCCCGGTGGGGACGCAGGATGCGGTAACGATCCACGAGCACTTTGCCGGGGACCAGATCGAAGAACGAGAGGCTGGAGGACATGGCGCGTAGGATCGCAGCCCGGGCCGGAACTTGCCAGGGTCTTAAGCGGGTCCGGGGCCGGGAATCGGGGCGGATCCTTGGCTAGCGCCGGTGCGCCCCTAGAGGACCTCGTCGAGGAATCCCCAGGTCCTCTCCCAGGCCTGCTCGGCCGCAGGGGTGCTCGCAAATCCCCGGGTGAGTCCTGGGTACACCGCGATCTCGTAGGGCTTGGCGAACGCGTCGAGCTTGGACCGCAAGAGCTCGATCTCGTCCTCGGGTACGGGATCCTGCGGGGCTGCGGCATCCCCCCCCGACGCAAAGTGAGCCAGGAGCGGTGCGCCGAGGTTCAGGGCCATCTCGTGGGGCTGCACCGGTCGAGCGGCGTCCAGGCCGGGATAGGCCACGTCCCCATCGAAGGTCACGACCGCCTGGAACCGGCTGCTCTGACAGGCCGTGAGAAAGGCCAGGGTGGCGCCCCGGTCCAGCCCCACAATCAGGAGGCCATCGGGGTTGGCCCCCTCCTCCAGCAGCCATTGGCCCGCAGCGTCGAGTTCGGCGGTGCAGCGCCGATCCGTGGGCTCTGCGCCCCCCAGCTGGTCGAGCGCGAGCACCGTGTGGCCCAGCGCCTGCAGTCGCAGCGCGACCGACTCCAGTCCACTCGACTCAGGATCGCGGGGCACAGAGCCCGCCAACACGACCGTTCGATCGTTGGCCTCCCCGCTCGCAGGCACCCAGTGCCAGGCCGCCATGGTTTCCGAACCGCCCCTAGCCCCGGTCCCTTGACCGGGGGCAGGGATCGCAATCGCTTTCCCTGCTCTCACGACTGCGGCGCGAAGCGCTTGGCGAGGCTAGCCGGTACCTCGAGGCCATGGACTGCCGGGTCGGGCAACGGTAGATCCACCGACTTGCGCAACTCGTCGATCTCGTCGAGGAAGTCAGCCATCACCTCTCCCACCCGCTTCTTGCGCAGGTGCAGCTCGACCGCCCGCTCGTCGCCAGCGGTGTCCGGACGGCCCATGGCGCCCAGGGCCACCACGGTCCAACGGGTCCAGTACGCCTGGGCCTGGGTGCGGTTGCCCGCCTCGCTAGCAAACGCGATGAAGCGCTCCTCCTCCCCCTCGACCATGCCCGAGGGGGGCGCTGAAAGCGTGCGCGCGATCGAGGCGAAGTCGCTGCTGATGCCGCCCAGATAGCAGCGCGCAACAACCCGCTCCGCCCGCCCGATTACCCCGAGGCAAACCGCCAGCTCCTGGCGCGATGCAGGATAGGGAATGCGCTCCATGCGCGGTCGCACCGCCTGGGTCAGCTCCTTGCCGCCAAGACCCACATAGAGCCGCTCGACCTGATGCAGAACCTGCAGGGCGCTTTCCAGCTCGGTCGCAACGGCGAGCTTCTCCTCAAGCTCGGAGAAGAACTTGATGCCATGCCCGCGGATGTTGGCTGCCATGCGCTGGCGGTAGGCCTGGCGCTCGAGAACGCGGCGGAGCAGCGCCCGCGTCTCCTCGTCCAGGGACTGGAATTCGCGGGCCTTCAAGGCGACGCCTCCGGGGGGTGGATCCCCGTCAGCTGATCGTCGGGAATCACCAGACGCTCGACGACTTGGCCCTGGCCCAGGTGCGAGTCGAGAATCTCGTCCACGTCGGCGGCCGTGACCGCGCCGTACCAGGTGCCCTCGGGATAGACGACCATCGTCACGCCCTTGGCGCACTGGTCGAGGCAGCCCGACTCCTGGGCGCGCACCACCCTTCGCAAGCCGCGCGCAGCGACGCCGCTCTTCAGCGCGGAGACGATGTCGGCCGCGCCCTTGCTTGCGCAGCAGCCGCGCGGGTGCCCCTCGCCCCGATCCCGGGTACAGACGAATACGTGCCGTTGAAACTTAGCCATGGTGGGGATGACGCCGCAGGACCTCTTTGGCGAGGATCAACTTTTGGACCTCGCTCGTGCCCTCGTAGATGCGCAGCGCTCGGACCTCACGATACAACCGTTCCACGGTTTGACCACGGCGAACGCCCAGACCACCAAAATGCTGCACCGCCCGGTCGCAGATGTATGCCGCCGTCTCGGTGGCGAAGAGCTTGGCCCGTGCGACCTCCGAAGTCGCCTCCGCCCCCCAGTTGACGGCCTGGGCCGCCGCCTCCACAAGGAGTTCAGCCGCGGCCAATCGCACGTCCATCTCCGCCAAGTCAAAGCGCAGCCCCTGGAAACTGGACAGGGGTCGACCGAACTGCTTGCGCCCCTGCAGCCGCGTCGCGGACTCGTGCAGGGCCCGCTTGGCGAAACCATTGGCCGCCGCCGCAACCGATGTGCGGAAGCGCGCCAAGTTGCCAAGCGCCAGGTCCATCCCGGCCCCAAGCTCTCCGAGCAGCTGGCCGCGGGAAACGGGCACCCCGTCGAAGTGCACCTCACCGATCGGGTGCGGCGCCATGACTTCGAAGCGCTCGACCCGCAGACCTTGCGCGTCCCCAGGCACGTAGAACATTGACAGTCCGTCACGGTCTCCCGGTGCTCCGGCGGTGCGCGCCACCACGGTGTACCCCCCAGCGAGCCCCGCGTTGGAGATGTAGGTCTTGGAGCCCTCGAGCCGCCAGCCGTTCGAGTCTTCCTTGGCGGCCAGAGCCACCGACGACAGGTCGGAGCCTGCGCCGTCCTCGGTGACCGCAAACGCCGCAACGTGCTCGCCACGAGCCACGGCCGGCAGCACCTGGGCGCGCAGTTCAGCCGAGCCGCCGGAGGCCACGGGAAACGAGCCGAGGCCCTGTTCCACGAACATCACGTCCAGCATGCCCGATCCGAACGCGAGTCCCGCGCGGATCGCGCACAGCGCGGCCACGTCCACGGTGTCCGGGGAGCAGGCCTTGCTCCGGTCGTGCCCCCCATCCCGCGCCGGCACCGTGAAGCGCAGCCACTGTTCGGGTGCCTGCGCCAGCGCATGCACCGCCGCCAGGGCCTGGGCGTCTTCGTCGCCGGCGCCGTTGACGGCCGTGGCGTGCTCCAAAGCAAAGGCCTGGGCGCGCGCCCGCAGGTCGTCGAGCGAACTGTCCTGTACAGCGCTCACTTCGAAGCCTTGCGCGGGTCGCCGGGCCCCCCCGGAGCATTGCGGGCAAAGTCCTTCGGCCGCTTCTCCTTTCCCGCGTCGAAGGCCTCCCGGTAGTCGGGGTGCAGCATGCATTCAGCCTGGATCCAACCCTCGGCCTGCATGGCCTCGCCAAGCGTCATCGAAGCCTCTTCGTTCAGCATGCGCTTGGTCACCGCCAGTCCCATGGTCGGCCCAGCGGCCAGCTCGGTCGCCACCTCCATTGCGCGCTCCACGACCTTGCCCTCTTCAGCAAGCTCGTTGTAGAGGCCAATCTCGTAGGCGCGCTGGGCGCTGTAGAACTCGCCGCGCATCAGCATGTCGGTCGCGTGACCAAGCCCGACGATACGCGGCAGCAACCACGCCGCCCCCATGTCCGCCCCCGAGAGGCCGACCTTCGTGAACAGGAACGCGATGCGCGCAGAGGGGTCGGCGATGCGGATATCGCTGGCGGCTGCCATCACCGCTCCAGCGCCGCAGGTGATCCCGTTGAGCGCCCCCACGATCGGCTTCTCCAATCGACGCATCGATTCGATCAGGTCGCAGGTCATGCGCGTGAACGCCAACAGCTCCGCGTGCCCAACGCCGAACAGGCGTCCGATGATGTCGTCAACATCGCCGCCGGAGCAGAAGGCCCGTCCGGTGCCGGTGAGCATCACGCTGCGCACGCTGTTGCGAGTCGCCAGGGCACGGAAGGTGTCCCTCAGCTCAGCGTAGGACTCGAAGGTCAGCGCGTTCAGGCGCTCGGGCCGCTCGAGGCGGACGACGGCGACGCCGTCTTCCTCGTGGTAGTGAAAATGTTGGGGCTGCATGGGCGGGCGAGGATCGCAGACCCGAGCCCCATACGCAACCGGCCGGCGCCCCCACGGTGAGAGCGCCGGCCGGCGTAGCAGGAGCGAAAGGTGAGACTAGAAGCTCACGTCCACCGCGCTGGAGAAAGCGGTATCCATGCCATCGCGGTACCAGAGCTGGAAGTAGGCGCGGGAACCGGCTCCCAGGGAACCGCCGATGCGGTTGGGCAGCGCGGTCGGCACGTCAAAGCCGGTGCCGCTGGTCGAGGTGCCCGACATGTTCTGGAAGATGCCGGCTGCGTCGAACGAACCCAGAGAATTGAAGGAGGGGTTGCCAGAAGTCGCCGCCGTGCCCGGGGCATAGCGGGCGATCGAGCCGCCGAGGCACAGGCCGCCGGTGGCCGGCAGCGAGTTCTCCAGGGACACGAGGAAGTAGCCCATTTCTCCGGAGGGGCCGCCGTTCGCCTCGAGGTGCAGGTCGCTGCCGCTGAGCATGCCGTCCAGCAGCACGGTGCCGCCCTGGGAGTTCACGTTCGCGGTGCAGGTCTCACAAACCGGGCCGTCACAGCCCTCGGCGTCCTCGGCGTAGAGCGTCATGGTGAAGGAGGCGAAGGGAGTCATCGCCATGCCACAGCCTGCGCCCGCGAGGTAGCCACCGAAGAAGTAGCACCCCTCGGGCAGTGCGCCGTCCTCCTCGACCCAGAACAAATCCTGGGTGTCCAAGCCCGTGCTGGCACAGGTTTGCATGGGCTCGTAGTAGGTGCCGCCACCGCCGTGCAGCGAAGCGCCGGCCACGGAAATGGTGTTGTCGGGATCACCCGAGAGGAACAGGCCGGCCATCCCGTCGCTGGTGAACTCATAGCTCCAGCCGAAGTCGTCGGCGGTCCCATCGAAGCCCGGTGCGCAAGCGCCGCCGTCTCCCTCCAGATCAAAGCCGTCGTCCCCGAGGTCGATCGTCAGGGTCCAGCAGCTGAAGCTACCGGCTCCGCCAGGAAGCCCGGCAAGGTTGACTGTGCCGGAAAGCTGGTTGCAGACCGATGTGTCTTCGAGATCCGTGCAGGCGACGTAGCTCTCGTAGAAGCGGAAGGTCACCTCGGTCGCGCCGACGCTGTCGGTGCAGTACATGAAATCGAACGCGTTCACGCGGTACTCGGTGCGGTCCGCGCCGGCCACCGAACCGCCGAGGGTCGGGATGCGGCCGTTGTCGACCACCTCCACCCCGGTGTCAGTGCTGAAGAAGTAGCTCGAGGCCACGTCGTTGCGGTAGATGGCGGAGGGGCCCAGTCCGAGCTGGCTCTGCTTCGAGCGGGTCCAGGTGCCTGTGTCGGCGTGGTAGATGCCTGCGTTGCGAGCGGATTCGGCGCGGGCGAGCTGGCCGCTGGCATCTTGCTGAGCGGCCGCGGAGCTGGCGCCAAGAACGAGGGCGCCGAGGGTCATCGAAAGACGATGCTGCATAACTGGGTTGGGTTGCGAGTTGAGGGTGGGCCGGCGTTTCCCGAAGCGAGTCGCACAGGCCGAGTCCAGAGATGGATGAATCGGGTGATCGCCGTATTCCGGCGACTGGCGAAAATCGCTGCGACGCGCGTCGCAGTCCTTTCTCGCCAGGCGAGCCCGACCCCTTCCTATGTACCGTGAACCGAAAATTCGGTTCACCCAACCGCAAGAAAACGACGCTAGGGAGCCCTATTTGCCAGTGACATCCACCCAGGAGGGGGATCCCGAGATCTACAGGATCGCGGTTGCCTCGATCTCCACCTGCGCCCCTTCCTCCAGGAGGTCGGCCACCTGGACCAGGGCCATCGCCGGGAAGTGCCTGCCAAGCAGCTCCTTCCAGGCCGCTCCGATGTCCCGGGTGCGCGCGAGATACGCCTGCTTGTCGGTCACATAGACCGTCATGCGCGCGATGTCCTCGGGCTTGCCCCCCGCCGCCTCGACCACGGCCACCACATTGCGCAGAGCCTGGGCAAATTGGGCCCCCATGTCCCCGCGCCCGACGAGCTGCTGGTCCGCATCCCAGGCGATCTGACCCGCGACGAAGAGCGTCGCGCCGCCCGCCGGAACCAAGATCCCATTCGCGTAGCCCTTGGCCTTGGCCCAACCCGCCGGGTGAATCACTTCGCCTTTCATGCCTCGCTCTCCTTCGATTCGGGGTCCATCGTCCAGCCGGGATCGACCTCGACGGTCTCCCCTCCAGTGAGCTCCAGCACGCGCCCGGTTTGCGCTCCCGTGAGCAGATCGAGCGTCGTCTGCGCCACCTCGTCCATGGCCACCAGTCGCCCGCCCGGGTTTTGATCGGCAAAGTAGGCGCGCGCGTCTTCTTGGCTGCGGCCCGTGGACTCGACGACACGCCGTACGCTGGCCTCGGTCATGGGCGAATCGACGTAGTGCGGACAGACCGCGCCTAGCGTGACCCCCTTCGAGCGCAGCTCCAGCGCCGTCGAACGCGTGTAGCCGAGCAGCGCGTGCTTCGACGCCGCGTAGGCCGCGACGTAGGCGTAGCCCACGAGGGCCGCCGAACTCGCGATCTGGACGACGCTTCCGTGGCCCTTTTCCAGCATGTCCGGCAGCAGAGCCTCGAACACCCGCCTTGCCCCGTGGAAGTTGACCTCCATGTGGCGCTCGAACAAACCTTGCTCCGCACCGCGCAGGAGAGGCGCACTGACCGCGATGCCCGCGTTGTTGACCAGCCAATCGACGGGCCCAACCCTGGACCGCGCCCTGGCAGCAGCCGCTGCGATGGAAGCGCTGTCGGCTACATCGAGCTGGAGCGCGATCGACTCGAAGCCGGCGGAGGCAAGCTCATCGCTGAGGGCCTCGGCCTTCTCGAGCTTGCGGCCAGAGACGACGACGCAGGCACCTTCCTGTGCCAGGCGCCAGCAGACCGCCGCCCCGATGCCTCCAGGTCCACCGGTCACCAGGGCCACTTTGCGCGTGCTCATGTTGCGTACGGTAGCGGCTCGGCCTGTCGCTCGCCCCAGCAATCTCCCCCGGGCGCCCGGGGGTGCCGGCGCGAGCTACGGCCTGGGGCCCAAGGCCACAGCATGTGTGGTGCAGGCCATCGCCCAGGGGCAGGGGATTGGCTCGCGCTGCCCAGTGCTCACAAAGAACAAGTAGTCGGCCCGAGACGGATTCCCCCGCCCATGCTCCCCCGCCCTGCGAACCCACCGCTCCAACAACGACGTGCTCGGGTCCAAGCGCAACGCCCCAGTCGAATTCGTAGCCGGCCTAGATTGGCTCCCGGTGAACTTCTGCTCGAGCATGCCGGTCCAGCTGACGGACGTGGGCCGCGCGGGCCATGCGTGCTGCGCGGCGAAAGAGAGTGGGGCAATGGGTCGCAGGGCCTTGACCGGCCCCTCCCAGGAGTGCTCCACACGTCGTTCTCCCAAGACCCGGCCCCCGATGGGCGGTGAACACAGCGCAACGAGCTCTCGGTCCCCCCTGCACGGTGGGCTAAGATCCTGGGGCATGGGCGCCAGGTGGCGCCCCTGTCTCCACTCCCTTCGACCGACGCCCACGTGAACCTGCCTGACTTCGGCGACACCGAGACGACCTTCAGCCACCTCTCGGATCGCGAGCTGAAATTCGCCGGCCGGCTCTTCAGCCTCATGGGCAAGAGTTGGTTGAGCAACGGCCTCTCGCGCCTAGGGAGCTGGGCCGTGAGATGGCGGCTGCCCTTCGCCGAGTGGGGCGTGCGCCACACGATCTACCGCCAGTTTGTGGGCGGAACCAGCCTCAAGAACGCGCTGCCGACCATCGAACGCCTCCATGGGCGCGGCGTGACGAGCATCATGGACTACGGCGCCGAGGCGAAGTCGTCCGAGGAGGACTTCGACCGCTTCCGCGATGAGATTCTGAAGGCTGCCGGGTTGAGCGGCTCCACCGAGGCCGTCGACTCCGTCGTCGTCAAGGTCACCGGTCTCGCGCCCAACGAGCTGCTGGAAGAATTCAACGACAAGATCATCGACTTCGAGAACGAGAACGGCCCCGCGCTGGGCAATCCCGTCTTCCGGCGCATGGTCGAGCGCCTCGACCAGGTCTGTCGGGCCGCCAGGGACAGCGGGATCGAGATCTACATCGACGCGGAGGAGAGCTGGTTCCAGGGCACCATCGATCAACTCGCCGACGAGATGATGCGCCGCTACAACACCGGCCGCGCCGTGGTGATGAACACCTACCAGCTCTACCGCTGGGATCGTCTCGAGTTCCTCAAGGCGAGCCACGAACGCGCCCGGGCGGCGGGCTACCTCCTCGGCTGCAAGCTCGTGCGCGGCGCCTACATGGTGAAGGAGCGCGCGCACGCCGAGGAGCACAGCTACAAGACCTGGATCCAGCCCAACATCGAGGCCACCCACGCCGACTACAATGCCGCCGTCGAGTACTGCCTCGACCACATCGAGGAGATCTGCTTCCTCGTCGGCACCCACAACGAGCAAAGCGTGCGGCTGCTCACCGAGGCACTCGACCGTCGCGGCATCCCGCGCGACCACGCCCACGCTCGCTGCGCCCAGCTGCTCGGGATGAGCGACAACCTCACGTTCAACCTCGCCGGCGCGGGCTACAACTCGTCGAAGTACATGGTCTATGGACCCGTGGCCGAGGTGCTGCCCTACCTCGTACGCCGCGCCCAGGAGAACACCTCCGTGACCGGCGAGATGGGCCGCGAGCTGAGGATGATCAAAGACGAGTTACGCCGCAGGCGGGGCTAGTTCGGCGAGCGCCAGCCGCTCGCCCTACAATCCCTGCCCG
This sequence comes from uncultured Planctomycetaceae bacterium, assembly GCA_964459495.1. Taxonomy (GTDB): domain Bacteria; phylum Planctomycetota; class UBA1135; order UBA1135; genus CAYWNK01. The sequence goes on along the minus strand of CAYWNK010000010.1, from coordinate 22,583 downwards.
ATGCCCTACCCCCTCCCCGACCCCGCCTGGCCGACGCCGGGCGAAGCTGAGCGCAGTCGCCTCTTTTCCCCCGTGCGTGTGGGCGCGTTCACCTCGCGCAACCGCGGCTGGGTGCCGGCGATGGTGCCTTGGAGGGCCTCCGAGGACGGGGCCATGACCCAGGACGTGATCGACTGGTACGGGCGCTTCGCCGACGGCCGTCCCGGGGTGCTCGTCGTCGAGGCCACCGGCATCCGCGACGTGCCCTCGGGTCCGCTGCTGCGCATCGGCCACGACCGCTTCGTCGATGGAATGCGCGCGCTGGTGGACAAGGTGCGGGAACGTTCCGGCGGGCACACCAAGCTGCTCATCCAGATCATTGACTTCCTGCGCATTCGCAGGCGCCCCGAGAAGGAGGCCTTCGTGCGCCGCTTCCTCGAAGTCGACGATGCCCTGCGCGAGCGCCTGACCGCCCGGCCCGTCAGCGCCCCCTTCGCCGCCGCCGATCCCGCAGACGTGGCCGAGCATCTGCTCGCGCTGCCCCACGAGGATCTGCTCGAACTGTTGGACGAGCGCCAGCGAGAGGCCCTCGAGTACGGGGCACGGGAGCGCGTGACCGACACGCACCTCCCCCACATCGAGGAGCTGCCCCGGGTGCTGCCCGGTCTCTTCTCCGACGCCGCCGCGCGCGCCATGGAGGCCGGCTTCGACGGCGTCGAACTGCATTATGCCCACGCCTACACGATGGCCTCGTTCCTGTCCGCGCGGAACGACCGCACGGACGGCTACGGCGGCTCGCCCGAGGCCCGCGTGCGCTTGCCGCTCGAGATCCTGGCGGCCGTGCGCGCCCGGGTCGGCCCCCACTTCACGGTGGGCTGCCGCCTGCTCGGCGACGAGGCGATCGATGCAGGCTCGGCGGTCGCCGACGCCCAGCACTACTCCAAAGCCCTCTGCGAAGCCGGCCTCGACTTCGTCTCGGTCTCCAAGGGCGGCAAGTTCGAGGACGCCCGCCAGCCCAAGGTGGGCGCCGCCGCCTACCCTTACACCGGCCCCAGCGGCCACGAGTGCATGCCGACGGTGCGCATCGAGGCCCCGGGCCCCTTCGGTCGCAACCTGCACCTGGCCCGCTCGATCCGCAGCACCCTCCGCGCGGCCGGCCTCACCCAGCCCGTGATCGGCGCCGGCGGCCTGTCGTCCTACGCCCAACTCGAAGCCGCCCTACAGGAGGGCGACTGCGACCTGGTCGGCGCCGCCCGCCAGTCCCTCGCCGACCCCGACTGGTGGCTCAAGATCCGCACCGGCGCCGGCCCCACGGTCCGCCGCTGCATCTTCACCAACTACTGCGAAGGCCTCGACCAAAAGCACAAGCAGGTCACCTGCCAGCTCTGGGACAAGGATCTCAGCGCCCCGGATCGGACGGGCGACATCGCCATGTCCAACGACGGCAAGCGCCGCCTCCTGGCCCCACCGAACTGACGGGAGTTCGGTTCTTCGGGAAAGCTCATCACGTTCGAGGCGCCCGTGTCCTGATCCAATGGCATGAACACCATGGATGACCTAGGCGCACCGCTGGAGAGCCTCTACCGACGCTTTCGCCGGCACCAGGACCTCGAGGCCCTCGCTGCGCTCTTCGATCGGGCTGCACCGCGGCTCTTGAGTTTCGCGCGGAGGCTGGCCAATCGCCAGGCCGAGGCGGAGGACTGGGTGCAGGAGACCTTCCTGACGGTACTAGAGCAACCTGACAGCTTTCCCGACGACGGCCAGGTGATGCCCTGGCTGCTGGGGGTCCTGGTGAATCGTGCACGGGCGAGCAGGCGCAGCGCGCAGCGGGAGCTGGACCCCGATCGGCTTGCGACCAGGGAAGTGACCAGGCCGGAGGACAAGCTCTCCGCGGCTGAGGTGCAAGCGGCGATCGAAGCGGCCATCGGGGACCTGCCCGCTGGCCAGCGCTTGGCCGTCCGCAACCGGTTGTTCGATGGGCGGTCTAGCTCTGAGCTGGGACGCGATCTAGGCCTCGACGCGGGGGCTGTGCGAGCCCGCCTGCACCGCGGGTTGGAGCGGCTGCGGGCCGCCCTTCCAGCCGGGTTGGCGACCGGGCTCTTCGCTTGGATCTCCCCCACACGAGGACTTGCTGCTGTGCGGGCCGATGTGCTGAATCAAGCGGCCGGAACGGCCGCCGCCCCCCTACTTTCCGGAACGACCTCAGCCGCCGTTGGAACGACCGTCATGGCGAACAAGTGGACCGCTTGGATCGCGGGAGCCGGACTCGCCGCGCTGCTAGGTCTTGGGTTTTCGCGGGGGCTGGAGGCCCCGAGGGACCCGGACTCGGAAGCCCTTCAGCCCGACATGGAGGGACTGGCACTCGTGCGCAAGGAAATCGAACGGGCAAATCCAGGCCCCCTGCGCACGGTGGCGAGCGTGGAATCGGCCCCCCTCGAATCAGCCGCCGTGATCGTCTCGGTCACCGGCACCGATGGAAGCCCAGCCCCCGCCGAGGCCATCGTCCTCGAAGTCGGGCAAGGGGCAGATCGCCGGCAGGTGCAGGGGAAAAGCGACCAGGCCGGCCAAGCCCACCTTGCCCTCGAACCTGGTGTCTCGCTCTATTCCCTAGAACTACCGCTGACCCCCGAGCGCCCCCTGGTCAGGACGATCTTCAAGCGGCGGCTCAGGCGAGGCGAGACCTATCGCTTCACCCTCCAGTTGGACGGCGGCTTCTCCCTGCGAGGTCGTGTGGAAGACGAAGAAGGGCGTCCGGTTCCCGGAGCAGAGGTACTCGCCTGGTGCCCCTCGCAGTCGTCTGGTGAAGCCCAGAGGCGGGTCCAAGCGGACAGCCATGGCCTCTTCGAGCTCCAACACCTGGGTCCGGATGTGCGCATCACGGCCAAGGCAGACGGCATGGCCTGCTTGCTTGGACTCCGCGGAAAGCCGGATCCGGGGCGCATCGCGGAGGACCTGGCCCTTGTGATGACCCCCGCCCTGGAGCTGCGGGGCCAGGTCGTCCATCCCGACGGGACACCAGCGGGAGGCGTTCAGATGCTCGTGGAGGAGAGTGGTTCCCTAGGACCGCAAAAGGGATCAACGCAGGTACCAGGCATCTGGCGCTTTCAGCCCAACGCCTCCGCCGTAACGACGGACAGCAGCGGGCAATTCCGCCTCGGGGGACTCGCGAAGGGAAGGGTCGCTCTCAAGTACAGCTTCGATGGATACCTTCGACTCAAACGAGGGGTCGATGTCGGCGACCATGGGCTTTGCATCGTGCTTGAAGAAGGAGACCAGGCATCCGGTCAGGTTTTCACTTCCTCTGGCGGCCCAGCGGCGGGAGCTGAGATTCGCTGGGGTCCTTACAAGACTTCAGAGCACTACACCCCGCGCCAAATTCAAGCGGATGACCTGGGCCGCTACACACTCGAAGGCCTGAGATTTGGCCCGACGGATCGTCCCTGGATCGGTGTGGCCCATCCAGGTCACGCCATCGAGCTCATTCAACCGTTCAAACCCGACTCACAGATTCCCGACATACACCTGAAGCCCGAGCAGATCCTCGGCGGTCTCGTCGTAGACGGGAACGAAGAGCCGCTGCCCGGGATCAGGATCCAGTGCCGTGGGACTCGGCACTACCAAGTCGGCTATGGCCCATCGAGTCCGCCGACATGGGAGAGAGCGCTCAGGCGCAACGAGGCCATCACCGACGAGTCTGGCCGGTTCGAGCTTCGGCAGCTCTACCCCGGCCCCTTCGTGCTGCTTGCCTATTCCCCCAGCGACCCCCAGAAGTACGTAGCAGCGAGAGCCAACACCGGAGCCGGCGACCTGCGCATTGAGATCTCTGCGAAGACCCTCGAGCGCGTTGTCGTCTCGGGCAGAGTCACCGACGGGCTGACCCACGAGCCGGTGCCGGAGTTCAGCGTCAGCATGCATCCCGTCGGAAGTTCCTTCGTCAGCGATGATCCGTTCCTCGACACGGAAGGCCACTACCGGATCACCGGCATCGAGCCCGGTGACATTCGCTTCGGGGTGTTTGCGCCGGGATACGCTCGCCTATCGCTGCCTGCGCGTCACTTCGACCTTGGTCAGCACACGCTGTCCATGGAGGTCTTCCCTTCGCGCACCCTTGAAGTGTCCGCCTCCCGGCCCGATGGGAGCTCAGTACCAGGCGCTACAGGGCGCTTCCTCGATGGCGATCTCTCCTGGTCCTTGGGGGGCGGCTGGGGTGCCGGCGACTTCACCGTCACTGCCGAGCCAACCCGGCTCCACGGCCTACCAGCCCGCCCTGTCACCCTCCTGGTCTCGGGGGACGGCGACAGTCAAAGCCTGACCGTAGACCTCAGCGCCGACCGCGTTCACAAGGTCGAGTGCATCCTCAATCGAGAGCCCCTGTACCCCACGCGCGTGGTCCTGTTCGAAGCCACGGCCCAAGCCGGGGATCCGGCCTGGAGGCAAACGCTCGCAAATGCGATTCGAAACGAGGACAAGGCCTGGTTCGAGGCCCACACGCTCAGTGGGGCCCTGGCTCTTCCCAAGGACTGGCTAACCCTAAGCCTTGATTTCCATGCGGGCTGGAGAGTCGGACACCTGAGTGGCAAGTCGACCCCATCGAATGGGGAACTCGAACTCCTGACGATTGCGTCTGCGTGGAACCAAGGAAGCAGCAGCACAACGCTCGCCCCCCTCTGCATGTTCCAGGCAGACCTGCCGGACGGCGAATACGCACTGAGCGTTTACTCCGAAGCGTATGAACGGATCGATCGAAAATACCGCGTCGAGCCCAAGCAGGCGGCCGATCCCCTCGTCCTCTTCCTGCAACGAAAGTAGCCCGCCTTCAACTAAGCAGCATCGATTTTGGCCGAGCAGTTGTCGCAGATGAGTGCGGGTTTCGCTTCGGTCAAGATCAAGCCCGTGACCATGCAGGCGAGCGCAACCACGAGGAGGGGTAGAATGGCTGAAGCCATTTCCAACCCATTGGGTCCGCCGATCGTCATGCCTCTTCCAGAGCTTGCCTGCAATGGAACGCCAACCGCCAAGACGCTGAGCGCCATCCCCCCGAGCCCCACGAAAATCCAGCCGCAGGATCGTACGGCAATGCCGTGCTTGACCGCGCTGCCCAGCCTCAGGTAGCCGGTTTGGCAAACGCGGCAATGGGGCGCGGCAATTTGGGAATAGGTGGATGCCACTTGGCCGGCATTGCCGGCGGAATCGGAAACCGTCATCGGATCGAGCTTGGGGATAGGGTGTTTGGGAATGGTGTACTGAGCTAGCGCCGGCGCATCGCCACCAGCTTCCAGCCCCCCAAGGGATGGGGCAGGCGCCAGCGCAGCGTCAGCACCAGACTGGGCGAGTGCAGCACAGTGATCGGGCGGCCGAGGACTTCGTCCGTGCGCAGGATCTCGTCGAAGCGCGGCCGTGCAGCGGCTGGGTAGGTTTCCAGCATCCGATCGAGCACCCGGCGGATGGGGCCATCGTCCGAGAGGGCGTAGTCGTAGAGGGTCTCAGTTTCGTCCGCGTTCCATGCATCGCGGAAGCGGACGGCTTCCTCGTCGACCGAGGGGCGGCCGAGGACGGCGGAAAGCAGAAACAGGCCGAGCAGGACGAACGCCCCCGTCGAGAGGTGCCAGGCCCAGGGCTTGGCGTTGCGCCGGGGGCGCGGGGTGAACTCTGGGTTGGACTCGATGCGCTGGGCCCAGCCCACCAAGCCCCAGAGCAGGACCGTGACCGCCAGGGGCACAAAGAGCGCGAGGCGCGAGCCCAGGGACGCTCCGCCCTCGGCGAGGTCCGTGGGGTTGCCGGCGCGGACGATGAGGAATGTGAGCAGGGTCGCCAGGGTCGACACGACGGCCACCAGGATCGAGGGCAGCAGCGGGCGCGCCTCCGCCCGACCCGTGGCCCACAGGAAAGCCGCGCTCTGCAGGGCCGTCGACCCCGCCAGGACCCCAAGAGAGTCGGTCAACGCCGAGCCACCGAAGCCCCTGGTCGAAAATCGCCACCACCAGGTGGTCAAGAGCAAGCACAGCAGCACGCTGATGATCGAGCCGGCCAGGTTTAGGTGCCCGATCAGCTCGTGGCGGCGGCGTGCACGGCGGAGATCAGCCTTGGACATGTAGGTTAGAATACGACAATGATCAGAATGTTGAATCGAAGCGCCTTGCTCGCCGTCGCAGTGACCGCCAACTTTTCCACGCTGAACGCACTTGAGAACCCGATTGCTTCGGCCCCGGCTGCGATTTCCGCGCCCCCAGCCTTCTCCCAAGTCGCGCCCAGCCCACTGCTCGAACGCGTCGCCGTCGTCGGCGCGAGCGTCAGCTCGGGCGCAGGCCTGCTCTACGAGCTCGAAGCCCACGCCAGCCTAGTCCCGATCCTGCAGGCTGCAATCGCTCCAGGCGCCTGGCCCGAAGGAGCCAAGCCCCCCCACGACGGCGGCATGTTCGCCATGTTCACCAACCCCACGACTTTCGGGCCGATCCAGGTGCAGTCCGCCCTACAGACCGAGCCCACCCTGGTGATCGCCCTCGATTTCCTCTTCTGGTACGCCCACGGGTTCATGGGAAAAGAACGGCGCATTGCCCGGCTCGTGGAGGGTCTGGCCGTACTCGATCGGTTTCCGTGCCCGATACTGGTCGGTGACTTTCCCGGCATCGAGTTCGCCCTTGAGGGCAAGTCGCGGCTGACCGGCGGCCCCCTGGTCTGGAGCGGAATGCTGCCCGATGCCGCCCTCCGCGCCCAGCTGAATGAGCTCATTCATGCCTGGGCCGCCGAGCGGGAGCGCGTCACCGTTGCTCCAATGGCGAGCTTCGTCGAAGAGGCGCACGCAGGCCCGGACTTCGGGAAGCTCATCCAGGTGGACATGCTGCACCCGACGGTCAAGGGCTCCCTAACGCTGGTGCTGCAATCTCTGGAGAAACTGGTCGAAGCACGGCCGGAACTCGACCGCAGCCAGGTCGTGTGGGACATCGACGCGGCCAAGGCCCTGGTCTTCGAGAGCACCGCCGCCGCCCGCGCCAAGGCCGAGGAACGCAAGGCCCGCGTGAACGCATTGCTCGGCCGCTGAAAGCGGAGGTAGGGAGCCCCTTCGTCCGACGAATCTGAGCCGGGCTCGGTACCGCGCCTCGGTACCGCGCCTTCAGTCCAAGTCCACTGTGCCCAGGCGCCGGGCAGGGTCAAGGTGCTCCTTGAGCGCACCCACCAGGGCCCGTACCTCCGGGGATGTGAAGCGCTGGTAGTGGCCTAGGTTGTGCGGGCCGACGCCGTGCTCGGCGCTGTAGCTGCCTTGGAACTCCTCCACGCACAGCCGGTACACGCGATCCTGGACTTCGGCGCGCAGGTCGGAGGGCGCGTCTTCATCGCGCCAAACCAGGTTCATGTGCGTGCCGCCGTCACCCCAGTGGCCGAAGTCACAGACGCGCACGAAGGGGTATTCCTTGGCCATGAGCTCGCGCACCGCCGCGCTAAATCGCGACATGCTCGAGCGAGGCACCGACAGGTCGAGGGCCAGCACGCGACCTTCTTCCCGCAGGCTCTCGGAGACCTGATGACGGATCGACCAGAAGTCTTCGGCTTGGCCCACGAGGGCGTCTTCGAGGCCCTCGGCCGCGTCGGATTCCACGAAGGCCTCCAGGCTGCCGGCGAGGGCTGCCTCAAGGTCGAGCAGCTCGGGGCTTAGCGTGCTCGAAAGCTCGACCAGCACCGCGTACGCCGGCGTCCCCTCCGTGAACGGATTGCGCAGGTCCGCGCCGTGGCGCAGCGTCGCCTCCAGGGCCTCTGCCGAAATCACCTCGTAGGCGGATAGCGTTTCGCCCACCGTGCGCTCCAGATGCGCGAGCAAGGCCAGCACCGCCTCACCCGACGAAGCCGCCGCCAGCATCGCCGTGCGCTGGGCCGGGATCGGCACCACCTGAAGGGCCACCCGCGTGACGACCCCGAAGGTACCGCTGGTGCCGCAAAAAAGCTGCTTCCAGTCGAGTCCCGTGTTGTCCTTGCGCAGCGCCCTGCAGCCCTCGAGCAGCGTTCCGTCGGGCAGCACCGCGTCGATGCCGAGCAGATTGTGGCGCACGTCGCCGTAGCGCACGAGGCGCGTACCGCCGGTGTTCGTCACCACCATGCCACCGAGCTGGGGATCGGCGCCCAGGTCGACCGGGAACATCAGCCCGTAGGGCGTGAGCGCCTCGTTCAGCTGGGAAAGCGTCACGCCCGCGTCCGCCACCACTACGCGATCCACCGCGTCAATCTCGATGTGCGAGCTCAGCCGTTCGAGCGACAGCACGAGCTGCTGCCCGCTGGCGTCGGGGTTCGAAGCGCCGACCAGGCCGGTGTTGGCGCCCAGGGGCTGCACACGAATGCCGCGCTCGCTCGCGAGCCTCAGCACGGCTGCCACGCCGGCCGCGTCACCCGGGCGAACGGCCGCCAGCGCCGTGCCGCTGCCGTAGCGCCAACCCTGCTCCATCGCCGCCAGATCGCTGCGTTCCTCGAGGACCGCGCTCGCGCCGAGCCGTGCGCGCAGCTCTTCGAGCCATTCTGTTCCGGTGGTGGAGGTCATGAGGCGCTCTTCGGCGTTGTCATCTTGAAGATTCCCTGGGCGTTGCTGGCGTCGAAGGCCAGGTCCAGTTCGCTGGTGCCGGGCAGCGGCCGGCGCGTGATGAACTCGTGGAACGAACCCGGCACGCTGCGCGTCAGCAGGTTGCCGTCGGGGCCGCGGAAGAGACGCTCGACCAAAGTCGCCTGGAACGCGGTCTGCAGCACCCGTCCCGAACCCGACACCTCGATCGAGTCCTTGATCGGGCGACCGAGCGCACGCTGAGCAGCAGCCACCGCGTTCACGTCGGAAACCCGGTCCGTCGCATGGTTGAAGGCATGGCCCTCGGTAGCGATCCACGCCATCTCGGCGCTCTCCGCCAGGAGCAGCTCATAGTCATCCATGGCGGGCAGATCGTGTTGGCGCTGGAAGCAGGCCGCCATGCTCGGCAGAAGCAAGCTTGCGTCGGTGAGCGACAGGCTCCCAAGCTCCTGGAGTTCCGTCAGCAGCTCGAGCGCCCATTCTCCCAGGGGATCGACGCTCGTGCCGATGACGCGCGCGACCGCAGCCTGCAGCTCGTCCGAGAAGCGTTCGGGGTGCAGCTCCGAGATGAAGAACTGCGGCAGCCCCTCCGGCAGGTCGGCGCTGGCGTAGGAGTAGCCAGTCATCCCGATCCGGTCGAGCGGGTAGACCTCGCGCTCGGCGTAGCCAAGGGGCAGCAGCACGCGTTCGATCGCCGCGCGCCCGGCAGGCAGCGCACCGCTCGCCGCCGCCACCGTGCGCATCGCGCCGTGGTCGAACACCAGGGGCTCGCCGGCCTGGATCGCCTCCTCCGCGTAAGCGGCGGCCAGGGGCACCCGACCGACCACGTCGTTGAAGAGCAGCATGGCCAGCGCCATGGCTAGCTCCTTGCGGCTCACGCGATCGCCTGACTCCCCCAGGCCGGGGGGCAGAGCAACGGCTTGCAGCAGCCATTCGCGGCGCTGGGCACCAAGGGAGCCCTCAAGGAGCTGAACAAGATTGGTCGGGGCAGGGCTTTGCATAGAAATCGGGGCAGAGAGACATCCCTTGAGGCCGGAATCATCGGCCTCAGCGAACTCCAGAGAACCACACATTTACGCACGCACCCATGAGTTATCCTCATGCTATGGCGCGCGACCTCCCCTCCATCATCGCCCTACAGGCCTTTGAGGCCGCTCTGCGGCATGAGTCATTCACCCGAGCCGGGCAGGAACTGCATAGGTCCCAGGGCGCCATCTCGAGACAGGTGGCCGCCCTGGAGGACCGCCTGGGGCTGCTGTTGTTCGAACGTGAGCCACCCCGGGTGCGGCCCACCCCGGCCGCAATGGACTTCGGGCGGAAGGTCCGCGGAGTCCTGAACAGATTGTCAGCGATCATGCTCGAGATCGAGACCTCCGCGGCCGGCGGCGGTGTCCTCGATCTTGGCGTTCTGCCTACCTTCGGGACACGCTGGCTGATCCCCCGCATCCCCGGCTTCCACGAGTCCGAGCCAGGCGTCTCGATCAACCTGACCACGCGCATCGCCCCCTTCGACTTCGAGGCGGGCGACCTCGACGCCGCGATCCACCACGGCGAGGGCTTTTGGCCCGGCGCGCGCCTAGAACGCCTCATGGAGGACGAGGTCCTCGTCGTGGCGAGCCCCGCACTCCTCCAAGGCACTCCGCTTCACAGCCCCGCCGACCTCCACAATCACGTCTTGCTGCAGCTCGAATCGCGCCTCACCGGCTGGGGCGACCTTCTCCGCAAACTCGGCCTGCCCACCCGCGACGCACGCCTTGGGCCGCGCTTCGAGCACCACCTCATGGTCATCCAGGCCGCCATCGCAGGCCTCGGCATCGCCCTGCTGCCCGCTTTCCTGGTTGTCCCTGAGCTGGAGGCCGGCACCCTCATCCAGCCCCTGCCTGAACTTCGCATGCGCACCGGACGCGCCTACTGGCTCGCCTACCCCCAGCGCAGCGTCGGCTTGCCCGCCCTCGAGGCCTTCCGTACCTGGCTGCGCGCTCGTCTCAAGCAGGAGGGCCTGTGGGCCGGCGACACCAGCCCCCGCTCTAGTCCGAAGGCTCCGTGAAGATCCACCTCACGCTCCGCCGCGGGCCCGCGCGACCCGCACCCGCCTACGGCTCTTCTGATTGCGAACAGCACCCCGGCACGATGCGTCTCCCTAGTCCGCCAGCTGCACGCCGCGGTAGCGGCTTCGCAGGTCGCGCCACGCGAGGGCCGCGCCGGCGCAAGCCAGGGGAAATAGGGCCGCTCGGGCCAGGGAGCTCGTCGGGACCGGCAGCTGCGGCAGCATGCCGCTCAGGGTATGGGAGTCGAAGCTTGGGATCAGGCCGGAGGCGATCTCGCCCGCGACGGTGAGCACGAACCAAACTCCGCCCAGGCTAAGCGCCGCGACCCAGCATCGTCCTAGCCCTGTGGCCACGGGGCCGCGACCCTGGGCGCTGGGTCGGTGGAACTCCATCCAGCCAGCCGTACCGAACCAGAGCAGGGCCACGTGCAGGGTCAGCCGGTAGCCCAGGGGGGGACCATCAAAGCCGGGGATCAGGCTTGGCACCAGGAGGCAAACCAGCCCGACCAAGAGAGGCAGACCGATGCTCCAGTCAAAGGCCACGCGACGGTCAACGGGCAGGGGTTCCAGGAGAGCCTGGCGACCGCGCAGGCAGCCGAGTCCGTAGCCCAGCATCAACAGCACGCCGAGGTGAATGTTGACCCTGGTGCCACCGATCGCGGCCAGCACGGCGATCGAGGCCCAGGCGAACAGGGATGACGAAAGGCTCTCCCCGAGCAGGTGGCGCCCCAGGTGGAAGGGGCGGTCCGTCGCCGCCGGGGCCCTGCCCGGCCGCAAGGGAGCTTTGTTCTCGCTCCGGACGACCTTGCTCTGCGCCATGCTTTGCGCCTTGTCCGGCCCGCGGATCGGCGCGGAGCGGGGCGGTATAGGGCCCGCTCCCAAGAGCTGGATCGCGCGCGGCCGCTTGCTTCGCAGCCATACGGGGGGGTCCAGGTCCGTGGGCAAGGGCGTACGCAGGTAGAGCCAAAGTCCTATGGCCAAGCAGACCGCAAGCACGGGCGCTGGACCAAGGGTCTCGCCGAGAGTGGACATGGCGAAGAGACCAATTAGAAGGGGGCCTGCAAAGACGACCAGGGGGCCATTGGGGTCGTCCGCCAGGGGGTCAGCGTCCTGCTCATCTTCTTCGTTCTCCTTGCGCGGACGGCGGGCCCCTTGGAACTCGCGCAGACTGATCGCCAGCTTGGAGAGCAGGGCCAACAACAGGACCCAAGGCAGGACCATCCAGATCCGCGGATAGACCGGCCCCAGAACAGAGAGACCCGCCAGAAGCCCAATGGAAAGGCAGCCGAGGCGCAGGAACCAAGCGCAGATGTAGGCGCGCCACAGGTCCCGCGGCCTGACCGGCAGGGCGCGCAGCTCGGCCGGGTAGACACCGTGCAGCCGCATGTGCAGCGTCCCCAGCATGCCGGCGGTCAGCCAGAACAGGGTGAAGCCGGTGAGTGTGCTCGCGCCCTGCCCGATCCCACGCAAAGCGAGGCCTACGACCAGCCCAATGCCTAGCTGCATGGCCATACTCATGGGCCCGGCGCCATAGGCGCGCAAGAGGGTTCGATTCACTGCTGCCCCCCCATGACCTCTAAGCACAGGTCCTCCAGGGAGACCGCTTGGAAACTGGTGCGTGTTGGCGGAAGCTTGGGGCCTAGCTCGTCGGACACCTGATCGGGTGCGCCGCGCAGCAACAGGTGGGCGCCCTCCTGGCTGCTGCGCTCGCTGAAGACCTCGCCATACCTCTGGGCGAGCTGCAGGTCCTGATGCGTGGCCCCCTCGATGGCCACCAGGGTGACGCCCTCGGTAGCCGCGTCCATGGCATCGTCCAGCACCACCTGGCCGCGGTCCATCAGCACGATGCGGCTGGCGATGCGCTCGATGTCCTGCAGATGGTGGGATGAGAACAGCACCGTCGTTTCGCTTTCCCCGAGGACGGGCAACAGCAGCTCCAGGAAGGTGCGGCGCGCCAGGGGATCCAAGCCGCCCGAGGGCTCGTCCAAAATGAGCAGCTCGGGACGATGGGCCAGGGCGCAACAGAGAGACGCGATGCGAGACTGGCCCTTGCTCAGGTGTTTGAACTGCCGTGCCTCAAGGACGTCGAAACGTTCCAAGAGCTCCCGCGCATAGTCGTCATCCCAGGTCGGGTAGAGCCGGCGGTGGATCGCCATCCAGCCCTTCACGGTCATCCCCTTGATCTCGTTGCGCTCCTCGTTGACGTAGCCGGTGCGGCGCTTGACCTCGACCCCCGCGGCAAGGGGATCGAGGCCGAAGACGCGTGCCTGCCCGGCCGTGGGGGCCAGGATCCCTGCGATGCAGCGCAGCAAGGTGGTCTTGCCGGCGCCGTTGCGCCCCAGGAAGCCGACGACCTCGCCTGGCCGGACCTGCAGGTCCACCTGCGCCACCGCGAAGTAGTTCGAGCCGAAGGTGAACGACAGCTGGGACAGGTCGACCACGCTTGGGAAGATTTGGGTCGAGTGGGTTTGGGAAATCATCCTGCAGGCTCCATTCGGCTAGCGCTTCGGTGTTTGGGTGTCGAGGGAGGCTCGGGATTCGTCGGCCCTGCTGCGTCCGTCCGATTCGGCGGCCCGGCCGCGCACTTCGCGCAGCATGGCGATCAGTTCGGTCAGTCCTACCCCGGCCAGCTGGCTCTCGCGCCACAGGTCGAGGCTTCGCTGCCGGAGTCGCTCCAGGGCCGCTTCTCGGTCGCCCCCCCCGGATGCCACAAAGGTTCCCCGGCCGCGCCGGGATTCGATCAACCCCTTGGACTCAAGGGCGTCGTAGGCCTTCTTGACGGTCAGCGGGGCGATCACCAGCTGCAGGGCCAGGTCCCGGTGAGAGGAGAGCTTGTCCCCCGGCTTCAGCCGCCCACCCGCCACCGCCGCCTCGATCTGACGGACGATTTGCTGATAGAGGGGCAGAGGGGCCCCCGGCTGGACGCGCAGGCTGAGCTTCATGACCGAACCAGTGATATATATGACTATATCACTCTAGTACCAAACACTCATCCATCTCTCACCGGAGATTTCGCGCCAACGATCGCCTACCCCCCTCAGCGCAGCGCTGCGTATCAACCGGCGAGGCAGGCCTGGCGCAGCTCCCGCCCATGCAGGAGGACCGACGGGCCAGAGGGTTCAGGTGGCGACCGTACTTGCACCGCGGAGTATGCGGACCCAATTGCGAGTATCGCGAAGGCAGCCAAGGAGCGTTCGGTCCTCAGGAGGACGGAGATCAGGCGCTGCGGCGCGAGCTAGCCGGCACCAAGTCTCCGGCAAGGCGCGGAGGAGTGTCCGGCACCGTATCCAAGAAATCGGGAACCGATTCAAGCTGGCTGGCATTGCCTCTTGGACATGCAGAAATTCGCCGACCGCCAGAGGCACCTCAGACCCAAGGAGGCGACAGGAATGCCTGTCCGTCAGAGCCCATGCAGGTAGACGACTGGGCCATTATCGGGGGTGGAATCCATGGGGTTTCCGCTGCTCGGGCTCTTTCGCAGCAGGGCGCTGCCGTCAGCATCCTGGAGCCATCGGGCCAGTTGCTCAGCCGCTGGACTGCACGGGCCGACCGAGTCGCCATGACTTGGATGCGCTCGCCGGCCAGCCACCATCTCGATGGGCCCCCCTCCAGTCTTCATCACTTCTTGCACCACCCGGAGAACGCGGACGTGGCCCAGCTGGCCGGCAAGTTCCGCCGTCCGACCTACGCCGCGTTCCATCGGCATTCTCGCGCAGTCATCGCCGACCACCGACTCGATCGCCTCCTTGTGCCCGACCGGGCCAAGTCGATTCGCGCGGAGAATGGGCACCTCATCGTATCCGGCAACGATCATCTACTTCGCGCACGAAGGGTGCTTCTAGCCTTGGGCTCCAATGCCCTTCGGATGCCGACTTGGGCTCGTCGGTTCCAGCAGGAAGGTGCTCCGATTCAACACCTGTTCGGCACCGAGGCGAGCCTCGATCAGGACCTCATCGGTGGTGGTATCTCAGCGGTGCAACGGGCGTTGCTGATTCGCCGGACCACGAAGCGACCGGTGCGCCTTTGGCTGCGACCCCCCCTGCGCATCGATGAGTTTGACTTCGACCGATCGTGGGCGAAGCACAAGTTCGTAGGCGATTGGCAGGACTTAGAGGAGCCAGAGCGCTGTGCATTTCTCAAGCGACACCCGCCCCAAGGGAGCGTGCCATCCGGACTAGCCGCTCGCCTGAAGCGAGGGCTGCAACGTGGGCAAATCGAAATCGAGCATGGAGAGCCGGTCGTCGAATGGGATGCCGGTAGAGGCCAGCTTCTCCTGCACGGGAAAGAGCGCACAGTCGAGTCCACGGGCCTCACCCTTGCAACGGGATTCGAGACCGAGACGATCCCCGACTGGCTGTGCCCGATCGCCGAGCAGCTCGACCTCCCAAGCACAGGTGGACTCCCGCGTCTAGATCGTGAAATGCACTGGGGAGGAGGCCTCCACGTCAGTGGACCTCTCGCGCGCCTGCGCTTGGGTCCCATAGCGAGCACGATCGTGGGAGCGCGCTGGTCCATCTCACTGCTGCCGGGATCGCGCATGCAGCCAGTCTGAGAATCGGGCGAGAACCAAGCCTCGATCCGAAGCCAAACCCTGTCCCAGCCTAAATCCGCTCCAACGCCCCCCCAGCGCCGGTGACCGAAGATCCGCCCCCGGCAAGATTGGTGCCAGAACGGTGCCCTAGAACGGTGCCGGACACTCCTCCGCGCCTAACCGAGGGCTCCCAGGGCTTCCGCTCGCTGGCACGAAGTCTCCGATGAAGTGCGGAGGAGTGTCCAGCACCGTATGCCGGGCCGCTAACCTGGTGGCCATGACCCTGGCATCCGGCTCCTCCCTCAGCGAGCGCCTCGAAGCGGTGGAGCGCCAAGCGCGGCTCCTCGAAGAAAGCCCCGAACAGCGGCGCGCCCTCGGCGGTGCCGTGCTCGAGCGCGCGAACGAGGTGGTCGATGGCCTCGACACGCGCCGCGCATGGACCGTTGGGGCCGGAGACCGGGACGGCCTGCTCGCCCTCGGCATTCCCGCCGAGCCCGCCGGTCTGGAACGGGCACTCGAGCTCTTCGACAGCGAGATCGATGGGCCCGGACTGCAGCCTGCCTCCGGCGGGCACCTGGGCTACATCCCCGGCGGCGGCCTCTTCGCTGGCGCGCTCGGTGACCTGCTTGCGGCGGCGAGCAACCGGTATTCAGGCGTGCACTACGCCGGCCCGGGCGCCGTTCACGTCGAGAACCTCTGCCTGCGCTGGCTACGCGACATGGTCGGTATGCCCGCCGAATCCCACGGCACGCTCACCTCCGGCGGGTCGATCGCGACGCTCGTCGCCGTGGTCGCAGCCCGGGACGCCCGCGGGATCGGGCCTAAGGAAATCGAATCCTCGGTCGTCTACAGCACCCGCGGCGCCCACCACTGCGTCGGCAAGGCGCTCGCCATCGCTGGCCTCGGCGCCACCGTCCAGCGCCACATCGACGTCGACGAGCGCTTCGCCATGGACGCTGCGGCGCTCGAGCGCCAGGTTGCCGCCGACCGCGCCGCCGGGCTGCGCCCCTTCCTCTGCATCGCGAGCGCCGGCACCACCGACACCGGCGCGATCGACCCGATCCGCGCCATGTCGGACCTGTGCAAGGCGCAGGAGATGTGGCTGCACGTGGACGGCGCCTACGGCGGCGCGTTCCTACTGGTGAACTCCATGCGCGCCCTCTTCGACGGCATCGGAGAAGCCGACTCCGTCGTCGTCGATCCGCACAAGGGTCTGTTCCTGCCCTACGGCTCGGGCGCCGTGCTGCTGCGCGACCCGCGGCACCTGGCCGCCAGCAACGGCACGCGCGGCGCCTACCTGCAGGACGTCACCGACCTCGCCGATGAGCCCTCCCCCGCCGACCTGTCGCCCGAACTCACGCGCCACTTCCGCGGGCTGCGCATGTGGCTGCCGCTGGTGCTTCACGGCAGCAATCGGGTGGCGAGCGCCCTGGAGGAAAAGCACCTGCTCGCCCGCTACTTCCAGGAACGCGCGACGGCGATGGGCTTCGATCTAGGCCCCGAGCCCCTGCTGTCGGTCGCGCTCTTCCGCTGGACGAAAGGCACCGACGACACCGACGCGTTCAACCGCAAGCTCCTTCAGGCTGTTCTCGACGACGGCGTCGTATTCCTGTCCTCGACCACGATCGACGGCCACTTCTGGATTCGCGTCGCGATCCTCTCGTTCCGCACGCACCGGGATCGGGTCGACCACCTGCTGGACCTCCTCGCCCGCCAGGTGGGCGCCTAGGCCATGGCGCCCACCCGAGTCGCCATGACCTGCGCGGCGGCCGCCTGGCTCGGGGCCTGCGCAACGCCGCTGCCCGACGGGGCTGCGCGCCCACCGGTGCCCGCGTGGAACTCCTCAGCTCCGGTCGACGGCTCTCCTACGCGGATCGGACAAGCGGAGTCGCTCACCGAGTATCCCGGCGATCCCCCGCGCCCTTACCCGGCCTCGGGCCTGTGGACCCTTGAGGACTGCGTCAACCGCGCGCTCTCCGCCTCCCGCGGCATCCTTGACGCCGAAGTCGCGACCCTCTCCGCCGACTACTCGATCGCCGCCGCCCAGTCCGCCTTCGAGCTCCGGCTCTTCCCAGCCGCCTCGGCCTCCACCACCAGCGGGCCCGGCCAAAACGACGTGATCACAGCCGGCTTCGACCTGGTCAAGCGCACGCGCACCGGCGCCACGGTCAACCTCTCGCCATCCGTCTCGCGCTCGTCGGGTGAGTACGCCGGCGGCTACGTGGCCGGCATCACCCAGCCGTTGCTGCGCGGACGCCAGCGCGAGTTCGTGGAGAACGCCCTCGACGGTTCCCGCTACTTCGCCCGCGCCACCCGCCGCAGCCTCTACCTGTCCCAGGTCAACACCACGCTCTCCACCGTCTCCGGCGTGATGGCGGTGGTGCGCCTGCGCGAGTCCCTGCGCCTAAACGAGGAGTCGGCCGAGCGATCCCTCGGCCACGTGCGCGCCGCCCGCGCCCGTGAACGCGCGGGTCTCGCGAGCAGCCTGGACGTCGTGCGCGCGAATCAACAGGCTACCCGCGCCGCCGACGGGCTGAACACCGCCCGGCAGGCCTACGGCGACGCGCTCGACAGCCTGCGCCTGCTGCTCGCGCTGCCGCTCGACGTGCCCCTCGTCGTCGAGGCGCCGCTCATCGTCGAGGACATCCACATCGGGCCCGAGGAAGCCCTGCGGCTCGCGATCGCCAACCGCGTCGAGCTCCTTCAGGCCCAGGACGATCTCGACGAGGCCCTGCGCCGCAGCCGCGTCGCCGCCATCGACACCCAGCCCGACCTCGACCTCAACCTCTCGGTCGCCCAGTTCGGCTCGGGCAGCACCCTGGGCGACGGGCTCGAGCTCGACGGCCCCAGCCTCACCGTCGGCCTGGGCTCGACCTCTGATCTCTGGCGCACCGCCGAACGCGCGCGCCTCGCCCAGACCCGCCTCAGCGCCCAGGTCGTGCGCCGACGCCAGGAGCTGACCCGCGACCAGGTCGTGCGCGATGTGCGCGGCGCCCTGCGCGACCTTGAGCGCGACACCGAACGCATCGCCCTCCAGGAGACCCAGGTCGACCAGGCCACCGGCAAGCTGCGAGCCGCGCGCATCAAGTTCGAGCGCGGCATCGCCACCAACTTCGACGTGATTGAGGCAGAGGAGGAACTACGCTCCGCTGAGATCAGCCTCATCACTGCCGTTGCGGCTACCATCGTGGACGGCTACGCCCTGCGTGCGGCCCTGGGTACGCTGGTGGAGCGACCCACCGACCTCTGATCGATGCAGCGCCTCCTCTACCTCATTCTCATCGCCACCGCCGCGGCCGGCCTAGCCCTCGGACCGTTCTGGTCCACAGCCGAGGCCGATCCCGATGAGGCTGCGCTGGGCACGCAGCTGCGCGTGGGGCGCGGGGACCTGGAGGTGCGCCTCGAGGTGATCGGCGAGCTGCAGCCCAACCGCTCGACGACCATTGCCTCGTCCCTGTCCGGCGACCGCGGCAAGATCGCCTACCTGGTGGAAGACGGCGCCCTGGTCGAAGCCGGCGAGGTGCTGGTCCGCCTGGACCACACCCCCTTTGACGAGGCCTACCTTCAGGCCGAGCTCGAGGTGGACCTCGCCGAAGGCCAGGTCGAGGCTCGCCGGCACGCCGCCGCCTGGCAGGCGTCCCAGTCCGAGCGCAGCGTGAAGAACGCGGGCTACGAGCTCGAGCTGGCCGCCCTGGAACGGCACCGCTTCGACCAGGGTGAGGGCCCCCTTGAGCTCGCCCGCCTACGCGCCGACGAGGCCGTTCAAGTCGCCAACTGGAAAGACCAGCAGATCCTCGCCTCCGAGCTTGCCGAGCTGCTGAGTGACGGCCACATCCAACCGGCCGAGGTCGAGCAGTTGAACGCCCGCGCTGCCGAGGCCGGGCGCAGCGCCGAACTGGCCAAGCAGCAGGCAAACACATACGAGACCTACATCCTGCCCACGCGGACCGCGGCGCTGAAACTCGCCGTCGAGCGCGCCAAGGTCGAGATCGCCGAGACCGAAATCAGCAGCGCAGCAAAGCTGGCGGAGGCGCGCTCCGCCGTCACCCTGGCCGAGCGCGACCTGGCCGCGGCCCGTGGACGGCTGGAGACTGCGGCCAAGGACCTGGAGCGCTGCGAGCTGCGTGCCCCCGCCGCCGGCATGGTGGTATTGACAGAGGAGTTCCGCGACGGCGAACGTCGCAAGCCGCGCATCGGCGACAGCGTGTGGCAGGGCCAGCGCATCGCCTACCTCCCCGACCTGGACTCGATGGAAGTGCTCGCCAAGATCCGCGAGGTCGACGTGCACAAGGTGCTCACTGGCGCGCGCGCCACCGTGCGCGTCGACGCCTACCCGGGCCTTGCGCTGGATGCACAGGTGCGCGCACTCGGAGTGCTCGCCGAGCGCGAGACCGGCGGCACTGACAAGACTTTCCGCCTGATGGTCACGCTCGACGCATCGGACCCGCGCCTGCGGCCCGGCATGACAGCGCGAGCCATGATTCACTCAGGTCGCGCACAGGACGCGCTGCTGCTGCCCCTGCAGGCCCTGTGGGAAGAGGCCGATGCCGCCTGGTGCTGGGTCGTGGAACCGGACGGCGAACTGCGCCAGGCGAGCCTGGTCCTGGGTCTGCGCAGCCAGCAGGCCGTCGAAGTGCTCGAGGGCCTCGAAGCCGGTGCCCTCGTCAGCCTGGTTCCCCCGGCAGGGGAATAGGCCCGTGCTGATCCAGGCCGAGGGCATTACGCGCCTGTACCGGCGCGGCCCCTCCGATGTACAGGCCCTAAGGGGGGTGGACGTGGCGATCGAGCGCGGCGAGTTCGTGGCGATCACGGGCCGCTCGGGCTCCGGAAAATCGACGCTGATGCATGTCCTGGGCTGCCTCGATCGACCCACATCTGGCTCCTACCGGCTGGACGGCGTCGACGTGGCCGGCCTTGGGGATCGTGCGCTGTCGCGCCTGCGCTCCGAGCGCATCGGTTTCGTGTTCCAGACGTTCCACCTCCTGCCCCAGGCGAGCGTGCTCGACAACGTGGCGCTGCCGTTCCTATACCGCGGCGGCTCCAAGCGCCAGGCGCGCGCGACCTGCACCGCAGCCCTTGAACGGGTCGGGCTGAACCATCGCCTCGACCACCTGCCCAATGAACTCTCGGGCGGCGAGATGCAGCGCGTCGCGATCGCCCGCGCCCTGGCCGGCGGGCCAGATTTGATCCTGGCGGACGAGCCGACCGGGAACCTGGATCACGGCACAGGGTTGTCGATCCTGGAGCTCTTCGAGAGCCTCGCCACGGACGGCGCGACGCTGGTGCTGGTCACCCACGACGCCGACGTTGCGGCCCGCGCCCAGCGCAAGTTTGAAATGCAGGACGGTCGCTTTGGGACCCCGATCGAGGCCGCCCCGTGAGCCCCTTTGCCCTCGTGCGCGCCGCGCTCCAGTCGCTGAAGCAGCACAAGCTGCGCTCGGGCCTTTCGTCCCTGGGCATCGTCTTCGGGGTGGGCGCGCTGGTGGCCATCCTGGCGGTGGCCGAAGGGGCGCAGCTGCGCATCCTCGCCCAGCTTGAACGACTCGGCACTCACACCGCGCTCGTGCGGGCGAATGCCGGGCGCGGCGGTGGTTCGCTGCTCCCCGCCGATGCCGCCGAGCAGCTCCGGATCGGCGTACCGAACCTGCGCCACGTGGCTCCTCTCGCCGAGCTGAACGCCACGATCGCAGACGCCGCGACCGAGCGCCCGCCCCTGGTGCTCGCCACCAACCGGGACTACTTTGCAGGCAAGGGCCTCCGCGTCGAGCAGGGAAGAACGCTACACGAACAGGATGGGGCCCGCCGCAGCCTGGTTTGCGTGCTGGGGGCGCGACTGGCGCGTGAGCTTGGCGCCAGCGGCCGGGTGGGTGCGCGCGTGCGCTGCGGGGACCAGTCGCTCGAGGTTGTCGGTGTGCTCCAGGCCCGCGGCGATCCCGAGTTCAGGGGGCTCGAATGGCCGGGCCCCAGCTTCGGTAGCGAACAGGACGAGGCAGAGGCCATCGCCACCCGCGACATCGACGGCAGCCTATTCCTGCCACTGGCCAGCGCCACCAGCATCGTGCGCACGCGCGGCCCCGTGCCGCCTGACGAGATCAGCCTGTCGTTTGCTAGCGCAGACTCGCTCACCCATGCTCCGCTGTGGATCGGGCGGGTGCTCGACGTGCCGGGTGAGCCACGGCCGTATTCCCTGGTTCTGCCCGCCGAGCTGCTTGCCCAAGCCCACGATGCCCGCCGGGTGTTCCAGGTCGTGCTCGCGGCCACGGGCCTGCTGTCCTTGGCCGTCGGCGGGGTCGGGATCATGAACATCCTCCTGGCAAGCGTGTCCGAGCGCACGAGCGAGATCGGCCTGCGCCGCGCGGTTGGCGCGAGCCGCGGGCACATCGCGGCCCAGTTCCTGACCGAGGCCCTGTGCCTGTCCCTCGCCGGGGCCATCGCAGGCCTGGCGGCGGGTGCGGCCGGCGCCGCCGCGGTCGCGAGCTATGCGGGCTGGGCTACTGAGCTGACGCCCAAGGCCATGGGCCTCGCCGTCGCCATGGCCCTGTGCGTGGGCCTCGCCGCCGGCCTCTACCCCGCCCTGCGCGCAGCCCGGCTCGACCCGATCGCCGCATTGCGGGCCAGCTAGCTGAGCAGCTCCGCGCACAGGGCCGGCACCGCCTCACTCGCCCGACCGGGCACGTAGCGGTCCTCAGGCCAGAGGTTGTCGGGCTCGGCGAGGCCTTGGACGATGGTCGGGATCCCGGCTTCGCGGGCGTAGGCCAAGTAGCCGGCCGCCGGGTAGACCGCGCCGCTGGTGCCGATCGCAACGAAGGTTGTCGCCCGCTGGAGCCCGCGCTCGATCGCCTCCAGGTGGTAGGGCATCTCGCCGAACCAAACGACGTCGGGGCGCAGGGGACGGTGCCCGCAGTCCGGACAGGCCAGGAACACGTCCGTGTCGAAGTCCGTGCGGTTCACCGGGCGCGCATCGCAGGCCGTGCAGCGCAGCCGCAGCAGCTCGCCGTGCATCGCGAGCACCTCCGAGCCGGCTCGCTGGTGCAGGTCGTCGACGTTCTGGGTGACCAACAGCAAGCTGCCGCCCGCTTGGGCGAGGCGAGCCCCCAGATCCGCCAGCGCATGGTGGGCCGCGTTCGGCTCGACGCCGCAGACCTGCGCCCGGCGCTGTTGGTAGAAGCGCCAGACCAGCTGCGGGTCCCGCCGCCAGCCCTCGGGTGTGGCCACCTCCTCAAAGCGATGGCCTTCCCAAAGCCCACCGGAGTCGCGGTAGGTGTCGACTCCGGAATCGGCCGAGATGCCCGCGCCGGTCAAGACCACCAGATGCTGTTTCGTCATGGGTCGTACCGTATCATCCTGCGATGGACCAGCAGCCGGAGCCCACCGAAGTGCCCGACGACGATTCCTCGCCGGACGACAACTTCGAGCCCACGCTGCCGCCGAGTGAGCAGGCCGAGGTCGAAGATACGCAGATGCGGACGATCTCGGGGCATGAG
>CAYWNK010000009.1:0-59818 GCA_964459495.1 uncultured Planctomycetaceae bacterium | reverse complement strand
GCGCAGCACCGCGCCCCCCGGGGACAACATGAGGGTGATCCCCGCAACGCCGTCCCCCTCCGGCATTGGGACGATCGGCAACCCATCCAGATCCACAAGGGAACTCGGCCCGTACCCCTCCATGAGTGCACCCAGGGACAGTCCCCTGGCTACGTTTCGGATCACGAATGCCCCGTCCCCACCCGCAGTCGCCACCGCAGAGCCGTTCGTCCAGGCCCTGCCTCCCGAGGTGAGCCACACGGATGCCCCCGCCACCGCGGCGCCATCTCGGCCCACCACCCGACCTCGCACCTCCAGACCGGGAGGCAGCTCCACCTCGAGTGCTGCGGTCTGCCCCGCAATCACATCCACGGCTCCGAGTTGCGCCCCTGCACTATGGCTAGTCCGGACCGTGAACCGACCGGTGGGAACGGAAGGAAAGTGAGCCACGCCGCGCACATCAACCTCGCGCCGATAGGCTCGCTCGGACGACCCATGGCTCCAGCTCTGGGAGAGGATCGCTTGCACGCCAAGAGCAGGCTGACCGTCGGCGTCGACAACACGCACCCGAACAATGCCGTCGAGTGAATCGGCCAATGGCTGTTCGATGGGATGCTCGGTCTGACCTGCGAGATTCAGGTCGAGGCGGCTGGACAGGGGGCCAGCTCGTTCCGCCGCTTCTTGCAGCGCCAACAAACCCGGTGTGTCGCTCGACTCCGACGGATTCGTGATGCCCGGCACCACCTCCTCGGTCCCACGCCAACGCAGCGTCACCACAGCAACGATGACCAGAGCAAGACAAGCGGCAATCTTCTTCATCAGGATCGGGGTCCAAAGGGTATGGGAAACAGCGCCCGCAGCGGCCCCGTCCAGTAGGGCTGCCGGCCGACCGGCAAAGGCCAAGAATGCCGGCGACCAGTGACCCGTCCCGTCCCCCAGGCCTGTCTTCAGAACGCCGCGCAGCCGGGCGTGGGCGCGGGTCAGTCGGCTCTTCACCGTCTTGAGCGGTACACCCATGCGCCGCCCGATCTCCCCGGGAGCCAGCTCGTCGAAGTAGCGCAGAAACACCGTCGTCCGGTAGGGCTCAGGCAGCTCCTCCACGGCGGTGAGCACGGTACGCTGCAGCTCGAACCGCAGCGCGATCTCATCCCCCGCTGGCGCTCCTGCGCCAGACTTGGGTTCGTCCTCCAGCCGCTCCATGGGCTGAACGTGCCTTCTACGGACCAAGTCGATCGCGCGACTCTTGACCCAAAGGCGCATCCATCCGGGCCCCCTAGACCGCCCACCGGGTTCAAGACTGCGGAGCCAAGCGCCCTGCACCAAGTCCTCCGCAAGCGCATCCTCACCGACGATCGAACGCGCGAGGCGATGCAAGCTTCGACTTGTTCGTCGCCATACCTCGGGGTCAGGAAGGCCCTCGGGACCGGATAGGCTGGATTGATCGGATGCACCCATAGCTTGCCGCATCGGCGGCACACCAAGGACGAGCCGCGCCCAGCTGGGTCTGCAACGATCCCAAGAAAAGTCTACGCCGCCGGGAGTGAACGCCGCGGAGTGCGCGCAGCGCTGGACTGCCGTCAGTCACCGGACCACAGCGCCCGGAGACCGACCGGCCCCGGAACTGGCTAGTCCAGCTGCGGATTCGACTCTGGCAGAAGCACGGCGCCACGGCCGCGGAAGGCGGCTTTGATCTTGGCCCTGGCGGCGCCTAGGCCGAAGCGGACCAGGCGTCCCAGATGGCCGGGGTGGCGCAGGGCGAGCTTGGCGTAGTGGTTCAAGACCCGGGGCTGGCGGTAGAAGCTACGCAGCGTGTCCTGGTAGTGGCGATCGAGCTCTTCGTCGCTGATGCCTTCGGGCGACCAGGTGAAGTTCATGCCGTTCATCTTCTGCCAATGGTCCGGCCGGATGCTCGTGCCGTACAGGTCACGGTAGATAGGCGAACCGGGATAGGGTGTGAACTTGGTGAGGTTCATCAGGTCCATCGGGATCCGGCGCACAAAGTCCTTCGTGGCCTGGATCGACTCCGCGGTCTCGCCCGGATAGCCCAGCATGAACAGCCCCTTCGTGCGGATACCCGCCTCGGCCGTCCAGCCGACCGCAGCCTCGGACTTGGCCACGCTCGCGGCCTTGTCCATCTTGCGCAGGAGATCGTCGGATCCGGTCTCCAACCCGAAGCTGATTTCCCAGCAGCCTGTCTCGCGCATGCGCTGCAACACGTCGGGCTTGACGGTGTCGACCCGCGCCGTGCAGGTCCACGTCATGTTCAGTCCGGAGGCCTCGAGCAGGTCGCAGAATTCCATGACACGCACCCGGCTCGCAAGGAACAGGTCGTCCACGAACATGATGTGGCGCACCCCGTAGGTCGATTTCAGGTGGCTCATCAGATCGACCACGCCCTGGGGGGAGTAGGCCCTCAGGCGCGCCCCAAAGGTCGACGTATCGCAAAACCGGCAGTGGAATGGGCAACCACGGGACGCGGCGATCGTGGCGACCGGCCCCCGGGGGAAATCGAAGATCGCCGGACGAAACCCGTTCGGGAAGTTCGGCAGCAGATCCCAGGCGGGCAGCGGAAGCGAGTCGAGCTCCTCCAGGGGCTTGGCCTTCTTCGTCTTGGTGACCACGCCATCGGAGGAGCGCAGCAGCAGACCGTCGACCTCGTTCAGGTCAGCGCCGCTGCGCAAGGCGTCCAGCAGTTTCACAAGGATCCACTCCGCCTCGCCCTCCACCGCGATGTCGAACTCGTGGAACCGTTCGAGGGTCTCAAGGCCCATTGAGGAGATGTGCGGCCCGCCGATGATGATGGTGATCCCGGGCAGCCGGCGGTGCAGTTCCCGGGCGATCTTGGCCGCCGCCCAAACCCCCACCGTGAACAGCGTGATCCCAACGTAATCCGGCTTGTCGGCGACGACGCGCTCGATGACACCGGCTTCATCCAGGCCATCGACGTCGCTCTCGATCAAGGTCGGCTCCCAGCCATGCTCCCGCACCATCGCTGCCAGGTGCAGGAGACCTAGGGACGGAGCCCGATTGGTCACATGGCGAAGGAAGTCGTAGCCCGGCGCGATCCGCTCGTAGGGCGGATTGACGAAGCAGATCTTGCCTTTCATCGATGAAATCCTAAAAGCCTACGACGAGGCCAATGAACGGTCCGGCGGAAAGCAGCTCGACGTCGGATTCGCCCCGTTGTTCCACGTTCAGACCCCAGGTGCGCCATCCGGCACGCAAGGCCACCACATCGCCCGCACGCGCGGAGACGCCAAGCTCGAGGAGGCGCTGGAAGAACTCCTCCTCATCTTCGTCGAGGAAGCCAAACTGCTCGAGCGGCTCCGACCACGAAATCACCCCGCGCACGAACATCCCGAAGTTCCGATCGAACCAGTAACCGTAGTCCAGCGATCCGTACAGCGAGGTCTGTTCGACATTGCCTTCGAGGCCGTCCAGTGTCAGCTCGAGGTCGGTATTGCGCACGCCAACGCTGAAGGTGAGGTCATAGTTGGGACTCGACCGCCGGGGACCAAAGACCAAGCCTGCCTGGTAGCTGGTCTGCTCCCATTCCAGGTCGGTCACCCCGCCCGGAAACGTGGTCCCGTCAAATTCGACCCCGCCAAGGGGCGAGTTCGGCTCGTCGTCGCCCTCGGCGCGGTCGAACCCAACCTCGAAGCCGAAGGGGTTGCCGTTCTCTTCGTGGCCGTGGGGCTGATAGCGCAGCTGCGCGCTTTGGGCAAACGCCTGCCGATCATCGATCTCGATGTCGTTGTTGAGGGAGCAGGCGCTCAGTCCTAGAACCAGGGCTAGAAGAGCGAAATTGGGCAGGACTGTCATTCGATCGGGGTCGGGGACTGCGGCTCAGCGGTTGCTGGCTCGCGTCCGAGGAGGATAACGTACGCGCTTTCCGTGCACCGCATCCGCGACCTCTTGATCGGGCTCGTCGCCCTCACCTACCCATTCCTCGTCTATTTTGGCGAGGGAAGGGTCAATCCCAGGCTGCTGGGGCTGCTGCTGCTCGCCCTCGTGGCCATGCGGCTGATGAGCGCTCCAAGGCATCGGGCTGTGAAAACCCTGATCAAACCGGCCCTCGCTTTCCTGCCGGTGCTGCCCCTGGCCATCGCAGCCAGCATCACGGGCGACATGCGGCTCTTAACCGCGGTTCCTGTCCTGGTCAGTCTAGCCTTCTTCGCCACCTTCGCTAGCAGCCGGTCAGACGGTCGCGAGAGCATGGTCGAGCGCTTCGCCCGCGTGCACCGCGGTCTTGACGTGTTGCCGCCGACCGCCGCAGCCTATTGCCGCCGCTTGACCGGCCTCTGGGCCGGCTTCTTCCTGGTCAATGCCGCCGTCACCGCAGCCCTCGCACTCTGGGGTCCGCTGCACTGGTGGGCGCTATACTCCGGGCTTCTGGCCTATATGGCGATGGGTCTGCTGATGGCACTGGAGTACGCCTACCGGGCCTGGCGCATCGAACCGATCGCCCGCCTCGAAGAAGAAGCCATGGCCCTGGAAGCCGCTGGCCATTCCGTCTCCGGGAACGCCCCAAGCCGCTCGATCTAGCCCGAAGGATCCATGTCCGACCTGCTGCCCCTCTCCGAGGAGATACCGCGCCACCGCGCGGACGCCAGCGCCGAGGCGCCCGGCCTGCGGCTCAGCTATGGCGGCGAAACGGGCCACGTACTCGGCCGCATTGAATACGGACAAAGCACGGGTGTCCTGAGCGCAGCGATTCAGGTCCCCTTGCAAGCCCTGGCGGGCAGCCCCTCGAGCGAGTACTGGCTCGTGCCCGATGCCCCCCGACGCGAAACGGTTGGTGCATTGACTCTTGCGAGCGCGCCCGGCCTGCTCTTTGGCGCCGCCGCACTCGGACCAGAAGCCTGCACAGCCGATCACCTCGAGGAAGGCACCGCCGAGGTCTACTCCCACCTGCTGCGCGTCTGCGCAGAGCGCGGACAGCAGCTGGTGCGTATCTGGAATTCGATGCCCTCCATCCACTCTGGACCCCAGGACCTGAACCGCTACATGCGGTTTTGCAAGGGTCGCGCCGACGCCTTCGAGGCCCACTACGGCGACGGCTTCGAGACCAAATTGCCCGCCTGCAGCGCGGTCGGCAGCCATGGCAGCGCCCCCGTGATGCACTTCTTGGCCGCGGAAGAGGATTCGACCTACCTCGAGAACCCTCGCCAGCAGTCTGCCTATCACTACCCTCGCCGCTACGGACCCCGGAGCCCCTCGTTTGCCCGCGCCAGCCTAGCCCCCGCGGTTGCCGGCGGCTGGCTCATGCTCAGCGGGACGGCCAGCATCGTCGGCAACGCCTCCCTCCACGGCGGCGACGTCGCCGCCCAAACCACTGAGACTCTGCGCAACATGCGTGTGCTTGTGCACGGCGACGAACATCAGTCCCTCCGTGGCCACATGGCCGCGACCAAGGTCTACCTGCGTCACCCCGCCGACCTCAGCGTCGTGCGCAGCCTCCTCATCAGCGAGCTCGGGCCCAGCGCCCCTGTGCTGTATCTACACGCCGACATCTGCCGCCCCGAACTCCTGGTCGAGATCGAGGGCATCAGCTGCCCCCCTGCCTAGCTCGGGCCAACAGCCCGTAGCCAAAGCACGAGCCGATCGATGGCACAGCCCCGCGAGCGGCCACGACAAGTTCCCTCGGCTTTTGCCTCCATCGCCTCCACGAAGATTCTCTTCTACCCAACGACAGCGCCAGGAATACGGTCCGCTCGTAGGCGCGAGTTCGAGCGCACCGTCTCGACCCTTCGATGCAGCTCGACAAGTTCGCCTTCGGCGTGGGCGGTGCGCAGTTCCGTGTGACCCTCCAGGCCCGGCCGACACTTGAAGGGCAAGCGAGCAAGAGGGTCTCAACCCGGCACCAGAAAACGTGGAAGGGGCGACAGGGATGTACCTGTCGCCCCAACTGTTCGCGAACAACCGGCGCTCGGCTGCTACTGAACGTCCACCGGGACGTAGTTCGCGAAGGATCCACCGTTGGTGCCCGGGAAGCGCATCCAGCCCTGGAGGTAGCGGTAGGTCGTACCGATCAGGCTCGGGTCGTTGGGGATGGTGAAATCGTAGGTCGCGAAACCCGAGGCATCGAGGACGCCGACGTCCACGCGTTGCCAGGGGCCGGCCAGGAAGAACTCACCGAAGGGGGTCAGGACCGGTGCGGGCCTGAGCTCAGCGCTAGAAGTCAATACGTGGAGCGCGCCGACCGGTCCACGCTGCGTGACCGTGACTTCACCGCCCGGCACAAAGTCTCCCGCGATCTCGATGCGCGGCAGATTGAGCTGCTCGATGGCAGCCCGCACATCCGGGCGCGGACCGATTTCACCCCCCGTGCCCTGGGGTGTGCCTGTGACGATCAGGAGCTCGCGCAAGACGCGCGGGTCCAAGGGAGTGCCGTGTACGGAACGATGGATGCTATTCAAGATGCTGCCTGCCCCAAGGGCGATCGGGGAAGCACTCGATGTTCCACTGAAGCCCTGGGTGTACTGCTCGGTCGCCGGTCCGCCCTGCAGATCGCCGTAGCCCGCAGTGACCACATCAAATCCCCAGCCGTGGACATCCACGCGCGTGCCGAAGTTGGAGAAACTCGCCTTGTTGAGACTGGCGCCATCGGAAGCGCCAACCATCACCGACCCCGAATCGCGCACACGGATGTCGAACAGGCCGCCATAGGCGGGAGCGTCCAGGTTGTTGTTCCCGTTGCCAGCTGCTGCAAAGACATGGATGCGGTTCGCTGTGGCAGCCTCGATAGCGGCGAAAGTAGAAGCCACGTACTCGCAGGGGTAGGGTCCAGGAGGGCCACCGAAACACTGCACCTCGATCAAAACCATGTCCCCAGGACCGACCGCCGCGATCGCGTTCATCACGCCGCCGGGGATATTGGTACCCGCGGCCGACTGGTGCGATGAAAGCACGATGTCGCTGCTGTGGGAAATCCCGAGAACGCCAGACTCGTTGTTCTCACCCACCAGCTCGCCCACCACTGCGGTGCCGTGGTTCCAAGGATAGGGCGCATTGGTGAACCCGACGAAGTTCCCTAGGGCCTTGTGGGCGATGTCCTCGTGATCATCCGTCCAACCGGTTTCGGTGTCCGCGATCGTCGTGCCAATCCCCGTACCGCCTGCAAAGGTGTTTCCGTAGTCGGCGTCGATTCCCAGGGGCGCTGCCTGACGATAGTCCTGGAGGTTCTCGAAGTCCGGCGACGTGCCCAGAGCTGCGGATGGGGCGGTGGCAACCACCGGGTCGCCAGCCTTACCCACCGGGTAGGCGATCTCGACGCAGTCGAATGCGTTCAGTCGATCGCACACATCGGCAAGGTCGGCGCCCTCGGTCAGCCGCACGGAATAGAACAGGCTCAGGTCATGCAGGGGTCGACCGATCCGTGCCTCCCCTTGGACCCGAAAGGTCTGTAGCCAATCGTCCGACTGCTGAAAGGTCCTGCTCCGTGCGGCGCCCATGTCCTCGAGCAGCTGGTCCACCTCACCGACTTCATCCGACGAGGCCAGAAGCCTGCCATCGATCAGTCTGACGCCGGCGCCGTCTACGAACTTGATCTCGAGTCGCAGCGGCTCGTGATCCGCGGTCACCAAGGTGGCGACGGGCTTGTCACCCAGGGGTGCGAGCCTTGCCGAGCGATAGGCCGGATCTTGAAGGCTCGGAGACTGGGAGAGAAGAACACCTGCCGTCATGAACGAGGTAAGGATCATAGAGTGCCTGTTGACTGGGAAGGGAGGCGACGAGCGGCCCCTGGGGATGAGCGGACTCCGTTTCTGGAAACTCGGGGAAGATCGGCAGCGGGGAGGTTTCCTCCCCCTGCAGGTCTCGATGGTATCCGGCCCGGCGAAAACGTGGACACGGGACGCGCTTCACCAACCGGGTCGAACGCGTCTCTACCTCTGTAGAGATCCCCAGGGCCTCGCCCTCCCTTGTTTTCTATGATGGGTTGCCCGAATCCCGTGCTAGAGCGGGCCCGAAGACGAGCAGCCCTTCCATCCATCCATCCCGTGCCATTCCAAACCGCCCCACCCCAGTTCAAACCGCGCCGCTGGCCCTCGCGCGCCGGGGTGGATCCGCGTGGAATCCCGGAACCCGCATCGTCTGTGCATACACCGGAGCGAGGCAACCCGCGATGATCGCCTCGCAAGATCAGGAGACCTACGACGTCGTGGTCATCGGCGGCGGGATCGCTGGAACCTCCACGGCCCTGCTGCTGCGGCGTGAGAACCCGTCCTTGCGCGTCTTGATCGTCGAGCGGTCTGAGAAATTTGAACGCAAGGTCGGCGAAGCGACAGTCGAGGTCTCAGGCTTCTTCTTCGCGCATGTCCTGCGCATGCACAAGGAGCTGACGCACGATCACCTGCCTAAGCACGGGCTGCGCTACTACTTCTCCGACGGGGCGGGCCGTCGGCTTGAGACGATGACGGAGGTCGGAGCCACTTCCTCCCCGTCGATCCCGAGCTTTCAACTCGACCGCGCGCGGCTGGATCAATCGGCCCTGGAGCTGGCCGAGGCCGAGGGCGCGCACGTGTTGCGACCGGCCAGGGTCGGTGCGATCGAACATGCTTGGCCGACCAGCCGGGTGCAGATCGAAACCGAATCCAAGCGCACGGTAGCCGCTCATTGGGTCATCGACGCCAGCGGCCGGCACGCCTGCCTGGCGCGCCGCATGGGGATCCTCGAAAAGAACACCGAGCACCCGACCGCCGCCATGTGGGGCCACTGGTCAAACACGCTCGACCTGGACGGCACCGCATCCCAGGGCAAGGCACCGGGCGACCGACGACTGCCGCTGGTGTTCGCTTCGCGGCAGCTGGCGACCAACCACTTTTGCGGTCGCGGCTGGTGGGCCTGGGTCATCCCCCAGCAGAGCGGAGACACCAGCATCGGCGTGGTCTGGGACACACGGCTCTTCGATCTGCCCGAGGCCGAAACCTCGCGCGAGCGCTACGAGGCATTCGTTCGCAGCCAGGACGGGCTGCGGGAACTCGTCGCGGACGCCAGGCTCCAGGAAGGTGAATTCCGCCTGCGCCGACACCTCTCCTACCGGCCCAAACGCTACATGGATCGCGGCTGGGCCCTAGTGGGAGACGCGGCCGCATTCCTCGACCCGTATTACAGCCCGGGCCTAGACCACATGGCGATGTCGGTGTTTGCGACGACACGCATCGTCGGCGATGAGCTCGCCAGCAGGCTCGAGCAGGCCCCGCTCGATGCGGCGATCGACCTCCACAACGATCGTTTCCGACGCTCGTTCGACAACTGGTTCGACGCGCTGTATCGCGACAAGTACGAGCTCTTTGGGGACGCCGAGCTGACGGCCGCCGCGTTCTGCATGGACACCGCCATGTACTACGTGGGTGTAGTCGGGCCCGTGTACCGGGACCTGGCCGAGCTGGGCATCCCGACCCTCGGCCGTGAGGGCTGGAAAACCGTACTGCCCGCCAAGATCATGCGCTTCACCAACCGGCGCCTGGTCGCCCTAGCACGCAAGCGGCAGAAACGCGGCACCTACGGCAGGCGGAACGCCGACTGGCGCATGCTGGTCCAAGACTTTGGCTCTGGTCGTCGCACCCTCACCCCCGCGCACCGCAAGGGCCTCAGGCTGTGGCTGGGGGCCGAACTGCACAACCTGGCCGGCTACTTCCGCCGCGCGCAGCAGAGCGAGCCCCTGCCTGTCAGCGGGCATCCCGCCCCGCCCCAGAAAGCGTGACTGCCTTTCCCGCAGAGAACCAGACCGCGGACGAGGACGGCCCCTGGTCGTTCCGCGTGCAGATCCCAGAGGACAGCCCATTCTTCGGGGGTCACTTCCCCGGGAATCCCATCCTTCCCGGCGTTGCGCAGCTGGCCCTTTGCAGCCAACTCATCCAAGCCGCCCTCCATGAAAGCACGCAGCTAACCGGCATCCGGACCCTGCGCTTCAAGGCCCCTGCGCTGCCCGGCGACGTGCTCCAGGTCGGGCTGCGCCGCGTCCCCCGGCCGGGCGAACTCGCCGTCACGATCCGCCGTGGAGGCGACGAGATCGCAAACGGCGCGCTGCTGATTCAAGAAGGTTCAGTGTCTTGAACGCCTTCGACTACCTCCCCCACCGCGCTCCGGCCCTGCTCATCACCGAGGTGCTGGACGCGAGCGCCAGCGGCTCGGTCTGCCTCGCCCGCGTCCCCGCCGGCAGCCCCTTTCTCGACGCCGGCCGTTTCCCGGCTTTCCTCGCCCTCGAAATGGGTGCCCAGGGAGCAGCCGCAGGCGAGGCCAGCCTGGCGAGCGAAAGCGGCAGCGACGGAACAAGCCCCCAGGCTGGCTTCGTCGTGCGCATCGCCCGCGCGCGCTTTGCCTCCCCCGATCTTCCCGCTGACGGAGACTATCGCGTCGTCACCGCCCTCCTGCGCGCCGCGCCGCCGCTGCGCACGTGGTCCTGTCGCGTCGAACTCACGGGAGAAGTGGTCGCAGAAGCGGAAATCAGCACGTTCGCCGGCGGCACGGCTGAGTAGCGATCACTCGCAACCCGCGAACTGGGTTCATCCCATCCGCCCCGCAGGCCAAGCCTCGGTCGTGAGGAAAATCCCAGTGACCAACAGCTCTTCGTCCGTGAGATCCCGAAAGCGCGGGGCAAGCCGCGGGCGCAGCGCAGCCAGGAGCGCCACATCCCCTTCGCCGTAGTGCACGCCGCGCACCAAGTCCGGCACGTGGGGAAGAATCTCGTCGCGGCCGAGCACATGGGTCACCAGGACCTTCGTTCGGACGTTGGCCCTCGCGCATAGGTCCGAATAGACATGGCGACGTGCACGGTTGATCGTGGGGTCCGGGCTGGCAATGCGCTCCCACGCGCGATCGCCGAAGCACAGGAAGCGCAGGGGATGGAACCAATCGAAGAAGCCGTGGGCACGCAGATCGACCTTGTGCCACATGCGCCCGCCCGGGCGCAGCAGGGTGTTCATCGACGCCCAAGCCGCGTCGAGATCGTACACGTGCTCGAGAACAGCCCGCGACACGATCAGATCTGCGCAAGCGGCAGGCAGCTGGCGCGCCGCACGCTCGATCGACACCCGCTGCAGGCATCGCAGGGGGCCATCGGTCGCGCCGCACTCAAAGGCCTCGAGGGCAGCCCTTGCCCGACCGCGTCCTTTCTCCGGCAGACGCTCGAGCATGCCAGCGTGCACACGGGCCACGAGGTCCTGGTCCCGGTCCGGATGGAAGCGATCCAGAGTCGTGACGCTCGCTGCCCCGTGTGCCAGGAAGCAAAGCGCCACGCCGAGGGAGTCCCCCGGTCCGACCTCGATGACGTGCTTGCCGGCGAGATAGCCGGGCTCCACCCCGCCGTAGCGCAGGTAGTCCTCGAAGCAGCCCAACGTGTACGCGATCGAGGCCGGAACGCCAATGCGCAGCAGCGTCGAGCCTGACTGGTGCCGGCGGATTCCAAGCGTGGACAGCAGCTGGCCGCGCCGGAAGTTCAGGGCGGAGAGTTGCACAGATCTGTGCACGATCCGGCGGATGGGCTCGAGCAGACTCACAGGAGCGGCGCTGGGATCAGCCCGTACCCGCGACCCGGAAGCCCGCCCGGGTCATGTCTGACGAAGGGTCGCCGGAGGTGCCCCCCACCCGCGCCTCAACGCACCACTCGATTGTCCATGGTTGAGTTCCGGTTCGGCCGCCGGCATTCGGTGCGTTGGTGACGCGCTCGCTGGCGTCTGGTACGCCGGCGGGGACGCTCGCCTCAAAATCCGCCTCCCAGGTGGTTCCGCCGGTGACGTTGAGCGCCTTCACCTCGAAGATCGTGTAGCGATGTAGGTCGGTGGTGTCGTGGTAGTAGTCCGCCGCCGAATCTGCCGTCTCGATGGGGCTGCTGAAGCGGCGGCGAGCGACCATGTCCACCACCAGGGGCTCGCCCAAGAGGTCCTGCTCCGGTGTGACCCATACCGTGCCCCGAACGTCTTCCCCCGGGGCGATGAGGTCGCTGTCCAGCTTGAGCCCGACCGGTCCTCCGCGCCCGCCCCTCACCTGGATCAGGATCAGAACCGCGGCGGCGGCGAACATGAGGGCGAGCGCGATCTTGGCCATGGGGGATTGCTGGACCGGCAGGGCCAGGCTTTGGGGTGGCAGGAGGGTCCGCGAGGCTCTCGGATCCCTGGAATCGCCAGCCTACCGGGGCGGGCAATGCCCGACCTTCCCGGGGCCAGATATCCGACCCGCCGGGGGTGCCGCTCGCCCACTGGGGCACCTATCATGCAGGGTCCGAACGCGGCCTCTCAAACCCCCGCGCCGGCCCCCTAGAGCCCCCATGCCGATCGCACCGATTCCCGAGGTCCTCGACGCCCTGCGCCGCGGAGAGATGGTCATCCTCGTCGACGACCCCGGCCGCGAAAACGAAGGCGACCTGGCGATGCTCGCTGAGCACTGCACCCCAGAGGCCATCAATTTCATGGCCAAGGAGGGCCGTGGGCTGATCTGCATGCCCATGGACGAGGCCACCTGCGACCGCCTGGAGCTTGAGCCACAGGCCAGCCGCAACACCAACCACCACCGCACGGCCTTCACGGTCTCGATCGAGGCGGCAGAGGGGGTAACGACCGGCATCAGCGCGGCCGACCGCAGCCACACCGTCCGGGTGGCCGCCGATCCCAAAACGATGCCCATCGATCTGGTCAAGCCGGGGCACATCTTCCCACTGCGGGCCAAGCAGGGCGGGGTGCTGGTGCGCGGCGGACAGACCGAGGGCATGGTCGACCTTGCCAATCTCTGCGGCGCCCAGCCGTCCGGCGTGATCTGCGAGATCATGAACGACGACGGATCGATGGCCCGCATGCCCGACCTGGAGGTCTTCGCCGAGAAGCACGGCCTGTTGATCTCGACGATCGAAAGCCTGATCGCCTATCGTCGCCAGCACGAGCTGCTGATCGAGCGCACCGAGCCCGGCACTCCGCTGCCCACGCGCAATGGGGACTTCGAGGTGCACGTCTTCCGCAACACGATCGACGGATCGGAGCATGTGGCGCTGACGCGCGGGATGGGCTCGACCGACGATGGCGGCCCGCACCCTGCCTCGGACAAGGCGGTGACCGTGCGCGTGCACTCGGAGTGCCTGACCGGCGACGCGTTCCATAGCCTGCGCTGCGACTGTGGCCCTCAGCTCGACAAGGCCCTCGAGATCCTCGGCCAGGAGGAGCACGCCGTGCTGCTGTACCTACGCCAGGAGGGGCGCGGAATTGGACTGTCCAACAAAATGCGTGCCTACAAGCTGCAAGACAAGGGCATGGACACGGTTGAGGCCAATCGGGCACTCGGCTTTGCCGCAGACTTGCGCGAGTACGGCATCGGGGCACAGATGCTCCACTACCTGGGCGTGAGGCGCATGCACCTGCTGACCAACAACCCCAAGAAGATCCACGGCCTGGCCGGCTACGGCCTTGAGGTGATGGACCAGCTGCCCCTTGAGGTCGAGTCCAACCCCTCCAACGAGCGCTATTTAGAGACGAAGCGCACCAAATTGGGGCACACCCTCCGGGCCCCCAAGGATGCCGGCAGCAAGGTCTCGGCAGATCGCCGGGAATAAGATCCACAGGGCGGGCGTCCATCTTGGCCGTCATGCCCCTCGCTCGTATGCAACCCCAACCGGCCAGTGATGCCCAACTGGTAGCGGAAACCCTTGCCGGGGAGGCCCAGTCCTTCACCGTCCTGGTGGAGCGCTACCAGAATCGCCTGTTCGGGCTCGCTCGCCACTACGCCCAGAGCCGCGCCGAGGTCGAAGATCTGGTGCAGGAGACCTTTCTCAAGGCCTTCCGCAAGCTCGACACGTTCCAGCAGCAGTCGAGCTTCTACACCTGGCTGTATCGGATCGCGACCAACACGATCCTGGACAGCCTGAAGCGCCGGGGGCGCAATCCCGTGCAGTCCGTGGAGGACCCTGAGCTGCACTCGAGCCCCGGTGACGAACTCGAGCGCAAGACCGTGCGGCCGGACGCCCGGCTCGAATCGGACGAGGTGGCGCGGATCACCCGCGAGGTTCTGGAGGAGCTCCCGGAGATCTTCCGCACCACCCTTGTGCTGCGCGAGCTGGAGGGAATGTCGTACCAGGACATCGCCGACCAGCTAGACATCTCGATCGGAACCGTTGAGTCGCGTCTCTTCCGAGCCCGCGCCCGGTTCAAACAGCGCCTCGCACAGCGCTATCCCGAATTTGTGGAGGGAAACTGAACATGCACTGCGATGACGCTTTGAAACTCGTGGACCGCTACGTGGACGGGGAGCTCGGGGATGCCCAGGCCGCTCCGCTGCGCCGGCACCTCATCGACTGCAGCAGCTGCCGCCTCAGCGCCCAGGAGGCGGAGGCCCTGAAGAGCTGGTTTGTCGACCCCAAGGCCCTCGTCGGTCCGGCCGAGGCCCCCGAGGGCTTCGCGGAGCGGGTGACCGAGCTCGCCTTTGGCCCCCGGACCCAGAAGGGGCCCCGATCCCTCAACCCGGCCCTGGCCGGGGCCGGTGCAACGGATCAGTCCGTCCAACAGTTGTCGGGCTACGTGCTCAACCTGGTCGCCGCTGCCGCGGTGGTCCTGCTGATGCTGGCCTTTGGCATCAACCGCCGCAGCCTGCCCCACGTCGAGCGACTGAATGCCGACAGCAGCTCTATGACCGAGTCCCTTGAGGCCCTGGACGCCCTCAATGAGCAGGAAGCGGAGCTCGAAGACCAGGCGGCCGACAAGCAGGACCGATGAAGCTGCTCCAGGTCTGGATCGTCGTGCTGGCCGCCACAGCGTTCCTGGCCGGCCTCGCCACCGCGCGCCTGATGGACAGCAAGCCCCCCCAGGAGCCCGCCAAATTCGAGTTGTTCGCCGAGCGTTTCTGCACCGAATTTGGGATCGACCCCGAATCGGAGCGCGCCCAGCATCTGCGCGTCGTCCTGCAGAGCTACGAGGAAGACAAGCTGCGCGTCGAACGACGCCACTGGGCCGTCTACCAGGCTGCCATGGACGACGAACTGGTCGCCCTTGGACAGCAGTACGAAGGCCGCTTCCGTGATAAAGTCGTGCCGCCCAGGCAGCGCGCCCTCTACGACTCCCTTGCAGGCGAATCTCCGGCCGCCACTGCCAACCGCTGACCCACACACCTTTTCATGGCACGTTCCTGCGGAATACGTCTCGGCCCGCGCACCTTTGAGCTCTTCGTTCTCGAAGGCGGTGCGCGCTCCCAGAAGATCGTCTCCTACAAGTTGGGGACCTTTGATCCCCCCGGCCGCGAGGGTTCTCGAGCCCCGTCCGAGATCCTGAAGGCCGCCGCGAAGGAGTGCAAGATCCCGCACGACAACGTCAACCTGGTGATCGACAGCGGCTTTGCCGCGTTCCGCCACGTGACGCTGCCGTTCGAAGACACCGCGAAGATCAACGCCGTCCTACGCTACGAGGTCGAAGGCCAGCTGCCCCAGTTCAACATCGACGACGTGGTGATCGACTTCCACCCGTTGCGCGAGCAGGACGGCGCCACCGATGTGCTGGTCACCGCCGTCCCCAAGGACGACCTCTCGGCCGCACTTGAGCTCTGTGAGCGAGCAGGCATCGAGCCCCTCGAAGCGCAGCTTGAGACTTCGGCCATGGTCAACGCGGCCATCGCCTCGAATATCTGCAACATCGACGATGCCCAGCTGCTGGTGCACGTCGGCGACCACTCGACCTCCGTCGTGGTCATGGACTCCGGCGTCGTGCGCGAGATGCGCGTAATCCACATCGGTGCGCTGACGCCCACCCTGGGCGCAGGCGCCGACGGCGTACTCCCTGGTGAATCGGCCGATCTCGACTCAGAAGCCGATACCGACGCTAGCGACGGCCTCGATGCCCACGAGATCCGGCGCCGGACGGAGGCAGCCCTGCGGCGCATTCGCCGCGAGCTCGGACGCACGCTTTCCGGCGCCCGCACGATCAACACCATCGAGGCGATCTACATCTGCGGCATCGAAATGCCCGGCCTGATCGGGGATCCGATCCTCGACACGCCGGTGTACCTGCTCGACTGCTTCGACGAAGCGGAGACCGAGGCACCGGCGGAGGGCTTCGGCCAGCTCGTCGTCGCCTACGGCGCTGCCGTCACCCAGCTGGGCGGTGGACTCGTGGCCCCATCCCTGCGCCGGGATGAACTCGCCTTCACCGGCACCTGGGAGCGCATCGAGTTCCCCGTTGCGGTTTTGAGCATGCTGCTGGTGACGCTGGTCGGCGTCGTCTGGATCCTGCAGGACCGCCAGCTCGACCGGCTAGAAGATCATGGCTTCATGTTTTGGCTGCAGAGCAACAACAACTACCTCGTCGGTGACCCCGCAAAGGGCCACTCTGGAGAAATGGGCTATGTGCCCGACGACTTCCGTGCCCGGCTCAAACGCTTCCGCCCCGCCAAGGGCGAGTCGGTCAACTACGACAAGGAGCTCCACAGAGCTTTCGACGAGATCGAACAGGATCTCCAGGGACGCGTGCTGAAGCTGTCCCAGGAGCTCGGAGGCGGCACAGCGGATCAACCCCAGTCGGCGTTCTTGGCTTCGGACCTGGTGCTCGGCGTCCTCGCGGACAGGGCCGACGACTGGCGCGTCGCGATCCACAGCCTGAAGGCGAACTTCCAGCCGGCCCGTTCGACAGCCAAGCAAGACTCCGTCAAGGTCGAACTCGACATCGTCTTCTTTGGAGATGACGTCCTCGACGCGACCAACAAGTACGAAGCCTTCCGGGCATCCATCAAGGACCAGCCCTGGCTGGTTCAAATGGATGAAAAGCGCTCGGATGAGCTCGAGTCCGGCAAAGGCATCTCGATCCAAGGTCTGCCCATCGTCGTCAACGTCGCAGCCTACGAGGACCTAGTCCGCCAGCAGCAACAGCAGCAGAACCAGGTCCAAGGGGGCTGAGCACACCATGGAATTCTTCAAAGGCTTCAACCTCGCGCGCTTCATCATCGTGGCGAGCCTCATCGCGGCCGCCGTGCTCGGCTTCCAGATCTATGGCCGCCAACAGAGGGTCGACGAGTACCACGCCAAGCTTGGTCTCGGCCCCGACAGCCGCTTCGTTCCCGCGGTCGAGGGCCAGCCCGAAACCATGAGCTGGGTCGAGAAGAAGGTCCGCAGCATCCAGAACCTGGGTAGGGACTTCAAAGAGAAGACTCGCCAGCTCGAGGGTGAGGGACTGAACGGTGAGGATTCTCCCCAGTCGTACATCCGCGCCCAGGCGATCAAGCCGCGGGTGGCGATCGGATCCCTGTCGATCAATCCCAGGGAGAGCAAGAACCGCGGCTATACGGACCACGAATACACGATCGTTCCCGAGTCCGACGACCGCGGCAAACCCACCTTCGAGCGCACTCTGATCACCAACTTCTTCTTCTCTCTGGAGAGCGGCTCTAGCCGTGTGAAGGTCACCTCCCTCGAGTTCAAGTCGCCGGGCAAACGCAACTTTGAGGACTACCCCAGCGACAAGTGGGAGTTCACCTGCAAGCTGACCGAGCGCGTCAAAGACGAGTAGTCGGCGTCCAGCCCATAGAGCAGCAGCCCCCGGCTCCGCAAGGATCCGGGGGCTGCTGTCGTTCGGGCTAGCCTAGCGGCTCCCCGCCGGGTTCCTCAATCGAACACGTTGGCGGTGATCGCCTTCTGCAGCATCTCGATGTCGGGGTGGAAATCGATCTCCGCCCAGTCCCCTTCGGGCACATCGCAGACCTGAATCGTCTCTCCCGACGCGACGAGCGAGTTGAAAATCTCCAGCCAGAAGCTGTTCATCATCTCCGGATTGCGCACCAGCTGCATCAGCTTGCCATGGAAGGCCCGGCGATGCTGCGGACCACGAACCAGGACCAAGCCCAGAGACTCTCGATCCGCTTCTTTCGGTTCGATCTGCTTCGACACCTGTACCAGGTGGCCGCTCGCGTTGAGCCGCACCTTCATGTCGTCGTCGTCGTAGGCGGCCTTCTCATCCACGGTGACCTGAATGGTCTCATCGGAGGAGTGCTCAAACACCTTGGAGTAGATGCCCTTGCGATAGATGTTGTCCCCGTTGCTGATGCAGAAATCCTCGCCCTCGAGGAGATAGTGGGAAACCCAGAGCGAAAACAGGTTGTTTGAAACGGCGTAGTAGGGGTTGTAGATCACCCCCACACCCTGGTCCGCGTACTTCGCGATGCGTTCCTCGATCATTTCGCTGAAGTAGCCGGTGATGATGAAGATACGCCTAAAAAGCCCGCTTTCGAGGGCCACGTTGATCTGCCGCTCGAGGATCGTCGACCCGTCTTCCAGCTTGATCAGCGACTTCGGCTGATGCTTGGTGAGAGGGTAGAGACGCGTGCCTTTGCCAGCCGCGAGGATAAAGAGATTCATAGGGTCAGGCGGTCGCAGGGGCTTGGAGATCCATGCCCTGCAGGTAGTTGGCAATTCGCACGGAGGCCTTCCCATCGAGGGGGCCCATGAGTTCGTGGGCGTAGCGCTTGCGGACGTCGTGCAACAGACTCGGGTTCTCGACGTGGGCACGAACCCGCGGCACGAGGTCTTTGGCGCGCTTCACCCCTTCGGCTACCTCAAGGTAGTGCTTGGTCGAGGGGTCGAGTCGACGCCTCAGCCGGTATCTCCAGGGCCCGCGGTAATTCCAGCGCAGGCGCACGAAGTCGCAGGTCAATACCGGCTTGTCGATCGACGCGCACTCGAAGATGGACGAGGATGTATCGGTCGCCATGACATCCGCAGTCGCGAGGAACGGAATCAAAGAGTACTCCTCATCGCGGGCGAGGTAGACGTTGCTCGCCTTGGAGTAGCGCTCCAACTTGGCCCTTTGATGCTTGTAACGCGACTTGTTCAGGCTGAAGTCATGCGCCTTCATGAGCACATTGAAATCCGCCGCCTCCTCGGGGAAGTCCTGCCGCATGTTCTCGATCGAGCTCGGATAGAACGTCGGCGCGTAGAGCAAGGTCGGCTTCGCCGGATCAAGGCCAAGGCTATCGAGGTTCATCCGCACGCTGTCGAGCCCCTCCGGGGTGCACAGCGGGTCGAGCTTCGCGAACCCGACTTCGCAAAGTTCGGTGGTGGGATAGAGCTCTCGGAAAATCGGCATGCGACCGGGCCCCGAGACGAAACGCACGTGGAAGTCACCGAGGCTTGGTGTCAGAGAAGCGACCTTGACCCCGGTGCCGGATCCATGAAACAGCAGGGCGGTTCGGGTGGACGTTCCCAGGTCCGCGATGCCCCGGAAGCTGTTCCCGCAAACCAGCCAGTCGGGCGCAGAGCGTCGGTACTCGGTGTGCGCGGCAGACTCATCGGAAACCCAATCAACACCGAGCCCTAGCCGTTCGACGGCGACCTGGATGGGACCCTCGTTCCCGGACCGGTAGCTGACTACGCGGCAGTCGACCCCCCGCCGCAGAAGTTCGGTGATGACCGGCGCGTACTGCGGTAGGTAGTAGAGATGCGGAAGATCGAAGCAGACCTGCATGAATCGCCGGCTAACTTGGCTGGCTCCCCGCATCCACCCATCCGTCGCGCAGCAAGGAGGCAAGACTCGCCAGCTCCTCCGGCGTCAGATCGGTCGTGTAGCCAAGATTCGGCACACCTGGCCAACCCGGGTCCTCGAAGGTTTTCCCGGACCAGGAGGGAGCCTGCTCGTAGCGCGGGATCACGTGCTGGTGGACCTCGGGATCGGCCATCATCAACATGAGGTAGTTGATCTTGGCCATCGGGAACTGCCCCGCGAGGGTGCGTTCGACTTCAGCGGTCACCTGGGCCATCTCCGCCCATGCTTCGACTCCCATCTGACCCGCGCTCGTTACATTCGCCTTGCACGCGATCACCAGGCTTCCAAGCGTCGCCTGACCCGGCCGCAGGAGCACGACCCAGTGGTCGTACTCCCTGAGCAGGGTTGCGGGGTAGCCGAATTTGATGACCGTAGGATTCATTGGGAGCCTGAGAGGCGCCTTGCCCCCCAGCGGGCAGACTACAGACCGCCTGCGGCCTTGGGAAGCGCAGGGGACCCCGCAGAAGCATGCAGGGGAACAGCGATATCCTTCATCGTAGAGCGCCCGGCTCGTTCGGCCCCCACTCAGGGCCCCCTCCACCTCCACCCCACACCTGGCGCTCAGCCGCGAAGCGTGGAAGCTACGGCATCGGTACGACGATGCGCTGGGTCCACGCCGCTTCTCCACCGTCTCCGAGAGTTTGAATGGACTGGACCAGGTAGGTGCCGGGACCCGTGTCCATCGTGATGGGCAGGGAAGTGGAGCCGTGGAAAACGGGCAGCAGGGACTCGCTCGTCTGGCCGACGATCACGCGTGAGATCGTGATCCCCGCGAAGTCGATCCCGGGTGGCGCTTCGACCGTCAGCTTGCTCAGTGGCTCCATCTGCCAGACCTTCGGCTTCGCGCCTGGGCGATTGTGCCAAAGCTCGTCAAAGGCGTAGCAAAGGCCGGAGTCAGGCACGACGACCTGATACGAGCCCGGAAGCAGGGGGCCCGT
Organism: uncultured Planctomycetaceae bacterium; assembly: GCA_964459495.1. Taxonomy (GTDB): domain Bacteria; phylum Planctomycetota; class UBA1135; order UBA1135; genus CAYWNK01. Next base: position 39,402 of record CAYWNK010000009.1, on the reverse strand, counting down.
ATCGAAGTAGCCCTCATCACCTTCCACCAGCAAGACGGCAGTGCGGCCCGGCAGATCCCTGGGCAGCACCATCACCTGGGTATTCGCGGGCAGTGGCTCACCGTCGGAGTCCAGCAGCGTTCCAACCAAGGGCGTCAAGCGCCCCGCGTCGGGCGGAAGCTCGACCACCAAGTCTCGGCTGCCCCCCTGCACCCCGTGTAGGGTGGCGATGGGGAGCGAGTCCATGGTGCGGGCGCTGCGCACCTCGAGCACGCAGTCGTAGGGTGGAACAGCCGGCAGCGTAAACCGACCGTCGGGCCCGCTCTCAACCTCAGCAATCGCCATCGAGGGGTTCGCCCCGACGGCAAGCTGCAGGATCCAACCCTTCCCAAAACCCGGGCCCACGAGCTGTCCACTGACCGTTTGGGAATCGTCGAGGACCGGATTCCACTCCGCGATCTTGCCGGTCCTGATGAACAGAGTCTTGCGCTGCGCGACGTCCGGGGACTTCCGAGGCCCTGCTTCGGCAAAGAGCTCGTAGGTTCCACCGGTCAACCCGCTCAACATGTAGCGCCCCCGGGGCGTGATGGGCGCCACGTGTCGATCGCGCAGGTCCGCCCCAACCGCATAGACGGAGCCATGCTTCACCGGCATTCCATCCATGCGCGTCACGGAGCCTCGAATGGAGCTCGCCTTGTTCATCACCACCACGGTGCTCGAGGCCTTCCCGGGGGAAAGCTCGATCCGCTCGACCTTGGTAGCCATGCCGCGCGCCCGAACGGTCAGGGACAGCGAGCTTGGCTCCAGACCAGCGAGGACAAACTCCCCGTTGGCGTCGGTCGTGGTCTTCAGCGTGGGAGGCAGCCTGCGCTGGGCTCCGTTCGAGCTCAGGACCTGGCCGCCCAGGTACCCGCGACCCGATAGGAACCCCAGGTAGAGCAGCGGCTGGGAGGGATCCCGCAGGAACTTCAGCTTCAACCGGCCTGTGTTTCCGGCCCAGAGCTCGAGCTGACTACCCAGAAAACCCCGGCCCAACCGCATCCTGTCGCCCAACTCCACAGCGGCGCCCGGCAGCGGGCGCCCCGCATCGTTGGTTACCCGGCCGCGTAGGTCAGAGCCGGGTCCGCGCAGGGCAATCGTGTGGATCCCCGATACGTCCTTGGGCAAAGTGTCCACGACGGACGGGCGATGGCCCGCACTCCGGGCAGCGACAGTGAGACGCCAATCGCGCGGGTTCGCGAGGCGCTCGCGGATCTCGGGCGGAATCTCGATCCTGACGAGCCCCCCGCTGCTGGTCTGACCGCGCACCAGGAGTCCCTTGGAGTCCCAGTCAACCAGCACCTCTGCGGAGGAAACAGCCTCGCCGCTGCGATCCACGACACGCAGTTGCAGCTCGGTTGGAATCGGATTCTCGACCACGCTTGTCTCGGCAAGCGTCGACCCCAGTGGGGTTCGTCCAGGCGGGTTCGCCTGCCGGCCGCGGTCCACCTCGGGGATCAGGACCACTGCAGGGCTGGTCCCCTCCAAGGTCAGACCTTCGGGCAGCGTGTGACGCGGCATGTCCGGCCCGGCGCCGGTGATCAGGCGAACTGAGACCCCCATGGTCACCAGCACACCAACCGCAGCGATCGTGCCTCCGGTCCAGCCCAGGCCTGCGGCCGAACCAGTCGAGCCAGGCTTATTCGCCGATTTCGGCAGGGGCAATCCGGCGAGGATCGCCAGACTCGCGCGCCATTCTCCCCCGTTCTCGTATTCCTTGTCGAGGTGTCCGCGCAAGGCTTTGAGCGCCCGATGGAGCCGCATGCGTACCGTGTTTACGGGCACATCCAGTCGCGTCGCAATGTGACGTGGAGGCAGATCCTCGAAGAAGCGCAGCATCACGACTTCCTGGTAGTGATCGGGCAGCTCTTTGACAGCGCCGACGATGTGATCGAGCGACTGCTGGCGAGCGACCAAATCGATCGTCGAGGGCAGCGCCTCGTTCTTGGCGCTGACCTCTTCCCGGGTGCGCCTCCGTCCCTGAGTCCGCAGCGCCTTGAACGACAGGTTGCGGGTAACGGTGCGCAGCCATGAGGTCAATGCATCGCGGTGCCGGGGCCCATTGGTCAGGGCCTTGATGTAGGTCTCCTGAACGACATCATCGACCAGGGCCTCGTCGGATAGCAGCCCCCGAGCCAAGGACCGAATGAAGCCCGCGTGGGCTTGGAGCAACTCAGGGGTGATTTCAGAATTCGCCATGGCTGATGCCTGAAAGGACCCCGGCACAGCCCGTTCGTGCACAAGGAAAGTGTAGGTCGCCCTTGGAATTGTGGCCGCCCCCCCCGGAATGCGAATCAGGCGAGGGCCTGTCTCGATCCGAAGCGGCCTGCTGGGCCAGGTCCACGGGCCCTCCGGGTTGCCTTAGCGGCCCAGCAGCCGGGCCTGGCCCAAGGGCCAAACGACGGCCTGCGGCACACCGAGCACCCGATGAATCGATAGGGGCCCGAGCTCTCGGCTGTCCTGGCTGGCGGGGGAGTTGTCCCCCAGCACGAAGATCTCATCGGCATCCAGCTGCAGCTGACGGTGAATCGCATAGGTCCCGCGACCCGTCCCGGTGTAGTGCAGGTCCCTCAGGATTCGAATGCGCCGGAACTCCGCGCGGCAGGCTTCTCCCCCCAGCCGGACCCGCGAACCACGACCCGCCGCCCCGGTGGCCGGCGTTGGCGGCCCCGACCAGTGGGCGGATGTCTCACCAACGGACGCGACAAGGCTGTCATCGACGTTGCGAAACCCAACGCGTGTCCACTCTCCCAGCGGAAGTTCGAATCGGCCCGAAGCCAGGGGCTCCAGGCCGCTGGACGAACTCAGCAGCGACCAGCCAACGCCGGGAGGGTCGCTGGCATGGATCAGGAGAGAGTAGATTTCTGCGCCTTCTACGACCTCGAATCGGAGCTGGCCTCCCTTGTCCAGGAGACGCACCTCGCATTCCAACGCCAGGTCGCCCACAGCGTTGGAGCCCAGGACCCGCCGACCAGCGGCATCCAAGCGGTCATCGTTGATGTTCTTGTTGAAGCGCAACATCCCGGTGTAGGTCCCGGGCAACACTTCACGTCCTTCCAGACGCCAACGATCACCGACGCGTTCCCAGGGGTCGAGCAGTGACCCGCCATGGGCAAAGTACTCCACATCATCGTGGAGCTCGCTGTCGAACACGGGGATCAGCGCAGATCCGGCCGCATCGAAGGGCAGTGGTTTGCCATCGATCAATAGGTTTCCCGACGGCACGATCGTCACCGATTCATTGGGCAGGCCCACGAGCCTCTTGACGATCGTCCGGCCCCCCGGATCCAACACGACCACGAGATCGAAGCGCTTGAGGCCCTGGTTGCCATAGCGCATGAACACCCGTTCGCCGGGCCGCAACGTGGGCTCCATCGAAGAGCTCGCCACCGGGTACACGTCGCCGACCAAACTACGCAGCCCAAAGACGGCGATCAGCAGCAGAGCAATCGCCCACAGCATCATGGGCAGGCGTTTGGCGACCCCCGCCTTCATACGATTCCGATCAACTCCTTGGCGGTGATGATGTAGATCACCGAACCCGCGATGTCCGAGATGCAGATCAGGAACGGGCCCGCGACGATCGCGGGGTCGATCCCCAGGCGCCGACAAGCCATCGGGATGACGCAGCCGAAGATTGCGGCCGTCGCGACCGCCGCAGCGACCGCCACGCCAACAGCTGCACCGAACGGCGCGATCACTTCGCCGGTCTCAAGGAGCGAAGAAACGAATGCGACCGCAACACCGCACAACAGTCCGATCAGGGAACCGGTCGCGACTTCGGAACCGAGTACCGATAGCTCCCGATCCCGCTCAACCTCACCGGTCGCGAAGCCGCGCACCAGGATGGTCGACGACTGCACTCCCACGTTGCCCGCAATACCGATGATCAACGGGAGGTATCGCAGGATGTCGGCGGTGGATTGGGCAGAACCGCCGACATGTCCGGAACCGGTGAAATAGTAGAGGATCTTGGCGCTGAGCAGCCCACCGATCACGGTCAGCCCCATCAGCGGCAAGCGCTGCCGCACACGCACGAAGACGGGCAGGCGTGTTTGTTGGTGGCCGGGTGAGGTGCCGACGATGCGCGCGATGTCTTCCTCGGCCTCATCACCAAGAACCTCGGCGGCGTCTTCCTCCGAGATGACGCCGATCAGCCGGCCATCGTCGTCGACTACTCCCAGGGTCTGCAGGCCGTACTTCTCGATCGACCGAGCGACCTCCTCCTGGTCAACAAGCGCGCCCAGCACGAAGGGCTGGGTCATCACCTCGTCGACGGAGTCATGGATCGGGTGCGTGAGAAGGGCGCGGTCATTCAGGTAGCCAACCGGCACCATGTCCGCGTCCACCACAAAGACACCGAGCTCTTCCTCCGCGTCGTCGCCGGCCTTGCGGATCGCCTTGACTGCGTCCCCCACCCGCATGCCGCTGGGCACGGTGACGAACTCGGTGACCATCAGGCCGCCGGCTGTGTCAGGGTCATAGGCGGCGAGCTCACGCAGCTCTCGGGCCTGCTCGACCTCCATTCCCGCGAGCGCGTCTTCAGCCACCCGCTCGTCCGCGTCGGCGAGCAAGTCGGCCGCCTCGTCGGAGGGCAACTCTTCGACGAGTTCGCGCAGGTCCCCGGCTGACATGCGTGCGACCAGGTCGCTTTTGATCTCGTCCTCGGCGTATTCCAGCAGGTCGGCCTGGGACTCGGTGTCCATCGACCGGAACACGATCCACGCATCCTCTGGGTCTACGTCAGCCAGCCAGTCGGCAGCATCGCCGGGATGCTGCTCCCCTAGCCACTCCGAGGCCTTCTGGTGGCTCGACTCCAGCAGGGACTCAAAGACCTTGCGCGGGTCTTCGGCTGTTTCGTCAGACGCCATGGCGGGGAGGGTACCCCGCGCCGGAGGCTTCGGGCAGGTCGCCGTGCAAAACAGGCTCAGGCTGAACGATTAGCTCCCGGTGCAGGATCTCGCGGGCCGCACAGAGCTGATTCGCCTCCAGGGCCAAGACCAGGCTGTGCTCTGAGCCGCCGGGCTGGATCGCGAGCGGAGCCAGGCCCGCCCCAGTCAGGACCTCCGCAGCGTCCGCGGCCAAGGCGGCACGCCCTCCGATCCCGTGGCCGACCAGGGCCAAGGTCGCAAAGCCCTCGTCGACCGACGTCGCAGCAGCCGGTGCACCCGCCCCCGACCGTGCGTAGACCGTCAGTCCGGAGCCATCGACACTCACCATTGTGGGGGTCAGCCTGGCGGACTCCAGGTCCTTGAAGGCAGCCGCCAGCTTGGCTCCCCGGCGCTCCGGCCGGGAAAGGTCGTACCGCACTCGCAGCGCCGACCTCGTCCAGGCGAGCGCCGCGGGCCCGGTACGCCCTAGACGCGCCACAAGCCTGGTTCCTGAGCTTCCGGATCGGAAGGACAGGAAGCGCACGGCCACCCCTGCGCGAATCGCCGGAGCGAGCGAGGCGGGATGCAGGAGCTGCGCGCCGTGAAAGGCGAGCTCGGTCGCCTCCGCGTAGGTCACCTCGGACAAGACGTGAGCCGCCGGGAGCGAGCGGGGATCGGCGCTCTGGATACCGGGCACGTCCTTGTAGAAGACGAGTTCACTGGCTCCCGCAGCCTCAGCGAGCAACGACGCGGTCAGATCCGATCCGTTGCGCCCAAGCGTCGTGAGGTGCCCGCAGCCGTCCTTTGCCAGGAAGCCTGTCACCACCGCAATCCCGGGGATCGAACGCAGCGCAGAGCCGATCGCTTGCCCCGTGCCCTGGAGGGGCCGGGCTTGTCCGTGATTGGAGTCCGTGACGAGCCCCACGTCCCATGCATCGACCGGGGTGGCCTCGAAACCCGCCATGTTGAGGGCCGCTGCGAAGATCCGCGCGCTCATGCGCTCCCCGTACGACAGGACCAGGTCGCGGTTCTGGGGATCCAACCGGCCACGCTGGGCAATTCCCGCGAGCAGCATCCGAAGGTCGCGCCAGTGGCGGTCCAGCAGCTCCGATGGCAGGCCCAGCTGGGATAGCACGCTGCGATGACGTATTCGCACGGTTTCGCCGGCCAGATCCATGGACGTGCGCGCGGAGCGAGGCCCGAGCACAGCCTGGCGAGCCACCTCGCCGAGCCCGTCGGTGACCCCCAAGAGGGCGCTCACCACCACGATCGGGCGGGAGTCGGTGCCCGAGTTGTAGGGATTGCCCGCATCGACGGAGACCCATTCGCCCACGCGCTCCACCGCCAGGCGGATCGCGTGGCCGTCGGCCAGGGCTGCTCCGCCGAATTTAAGGACCGCCTGCATCGCGGTCCCCAGTCTAGCGCGGGCGCCAGTGCGCCCTCGTGGCCATCCTGGGCCCGGCCCAGACCCAGGAAAAAGATTTGGCGTTCACTCTCGGCAATCTGGGTAAAGGCTGGGACGCCAGCAGCCCGATCAAGGACGGGAAGGCGGGATCGTGCCGGCGCTGGAGCCGACGCGTTTGCCTTCTTTTTGCCGCGTCCAAACCACGATTCACATGAAGCGCCCGCTTTCCCACGCCAAGTCCGGTTTCTCTCTCATCGAGCTGGTCATCACCATGACCATCCTCTCGATTCTCGTTGGCGTCGTGAGCTTCCGCTCCGGAGCAGTGGTCGAGAAGAGCAAGATCTCCAAGATCTCGAGCCTCGTCGATACGCTCAAGACCTCCTGCGCCCTCTACCACTCCGACGTGGGCAGCTATGCGCGGGAGTACACCAACTACGCGGCCAGCAACCGGCAGCTGTCGGGCACCCAGACCACCGCAGGCTGGGCTGGTCCGTACCTCGAGACGCCCCTGGCCCACAACAACCACAACCCCTACGGCCAGCTGCACGTCTACAACTCGGTGACGGCCAACGGCTGGATCCCGGGCTTCGATCTGGACGGTGACGGCACCGCGGACGTGACCGGGGCGGGCAACATGCTCTACCTCGCTTCTCTGCCGGCCGAGGCCGCCAAGATCCTCAACGACACCTTCGATAGCGGTGTCGCGGGCAACTGGCAGGACACCGGCCGGGTGCGCTACCAGTCCGGTAGCCGCCGCGCCCAGGTGCTCGTCTACTACTAGGACACCCTGTCCTTCCCAGCGGCGCCAAACGGCCCCCCTGGATCCGATCGGATCCAGGGGGGCCGTTGCCGTGGGGGCCTTTTGCCGCATCCCTGCAGCTGAGGGAGCCCTGGGGACTGTGTGAGGGCCAGGGCGGGGGCTACAATCAGGGTTGGCGCATGGAGCGCCCCTAACTCCCATGACCCAAGACCGCCCCTCCGACCTGATCCACGATTGGAATCAGGACGCCGCCCCTTCGTTCCAGGTCCAGCTCGACGACGAGACCCTGCGCGACGGGCTCCAAAGCCCCTCCGCCCGGGATCCGGAACTGGACGAGAAGCTAGAGCTCGTGCAGCTCATGGACGGACTGGGGATCCATACCGCCAACGTCGGGCTGCCCGGGGCAAGCCCCAAGGCGCGCGAACACATCCTGGCGCTGTGCCGGGCCATGGCGGACCTGAACATTACGCCAAACGTGGCTTGCCGCACGTTGGTTAGCGATATCGCCCCTGCCGCAGAGGTCGCCCAAGAAGTCGGTAGCCCCGTCGAAGTTTGCGCGTTTATCGGCTCGTCGCCCATTCGCCAGTTCGCCGAGGGCTGGGAGGTCGAGCGCATGGTCCAGCTCTCCCGCGATGCCGTTGCCTTCTGCACGGCCGAGCAGCTGCCGTGCATGTTTGTCACCGAAGACACGACCCGGGCCAATCCCGAGACCATCCGGGCCCTCTACACCGCTGCCATCGATGCGGGGGCGGCTCGCATCTGCGTGTGCGACACCTGCGGCCACGCGACTCCCTCGGGCGTGCGCAAGCTGATCACCTTCGTCAAGGACATCGTGGACAAGTCTGGCGCCGACGTGGGCATCGATTGGCATGGTCACCGCGACCGGGGACTAGGCCTGGCCAACGCGCTGGCCGCGATCGAAGCCGGCGCGACGCGCATCCATGGTTCCGCCATGGGCGTGGGCGAACGCACCGGCAACGTCGAGATGGACCTGCTGCTCGCGAATCTCAAGCTATTGGGATGGTTCGACGGGGACCTGACCACCCTCGGGGACTACGTGGCCAAGTCCGCGGAATACGTGGGGCTGCCGAAACCCAAGAACTATCCGATCTTCGGCTCGGACGCCTTCGAAACGTCGACCGGCGTGCACGCCGCCGCCGTCATCAAAGCATTCAAGAAAGGCGACGATTGGCTCGCGAACCGGGTCTATTCCGGCGTTCCGGCGGACCTCTTTGGCCTCCGCCAGTCGATCGCTGTCGGCCCGATGTCAGGAAAATCCAACGTCGTCTGGGTGCTTGAGGCCCACGGGGTCGAGGCCTCCGACGAGCGGGTCGAGCGCGTCCTTGCAGCCGCAAAGAGCTCTTCCCGCCAGCTCACCGACGAAGAAGTCGTGGCCGCCGCGCGCTAACGATCGGCAAGGAAATGGCTCGCAAGAAGCACCTAATCCTCGTCCACGGCCGATCGACCAAACCCAGCCGGCAAGAGAAAACCAGGCTGGTGCGTTGGGTGCTGGAGCACGGCGTTGGACGGGCTTCGAAGGAGGCACAGGAGGCTCTACGCAAGGGCCGTGTGCGCTTCACCCTCGCCTACTACGGTGACATCAACAACCGCGTGCTCGCCGAGCAGAACGACAGCTCGGTGCGCTGGTTGGTCTCCACCGACCCCGACTTCGACGGCACGCCCTGCGAAGCAGACGGCAGCTACGACGACAACATTGCCGCGATCGTGTCCCGCGGCCCGCGCGACTTCACCAAGCGCGCCTACGAGCTGTGGAAGAAGGACGGCGACACGAGGAGCTACGTGGACGAGGTCGCCCATGTCGCGAGCGGGATAGCCAACCTACTCGGCCTATCCGAGCGCCTCATTCGCAGCTTCATGCCCGACATGTGTGCCTATTTGACATCCCGCCGCATTGGCTCGGAGATCCGCCAGCGGCTCCAGGCCCCTCTGCGCCGAGCGCTGCACGCGGGCGAAGATGTTTGCTTGGTGTCCCACAGCATGGGCTGCATCGTGGCCTACGACGTCCTGTGGAAGTTCAGTCGCATGAGCGAGTACGCCGACCTACACGGCCGGCCGGTGACGCGCTGGATCACGATGGGCTGCCCCCTGGGGGAGCCAGGCGTGCAGCACAACCTGTACGACGCTCGTGAAGGCGCCGATGGACGCTTCCCAGACCACGCCGCACTGGAGTGGATGAACTTCGCTGCCCACGATGACTTCATCGCCCACGACTCGCGCATATCCGACGACTTCGCGGAAATGAAGTCCCGCAAGCTGATCAAGCGCATCATCGACCGGCCGCGCCTCTACAACTTTTACCGCGGCACGAACGGCGCGAACCCACACAAGCTGTACGCCTACCTCAACCATCCCAAGGTCGGCACCGAGCTGGCCAACTGGATCCTGAGCTAAGCCCGCGAGCCGCCCTTGCCAAGGGAGCGGCACGGGTCGATGCTGGGGCCATGCTGCTGCCCATCGCCCTGCTTGGAACCCTCGCTGTCCCCGCCCTGGGGCCGGCCACGCCCCAGTCCATCGTTGTCACCTACGACCCCGTCGAAGCCTGCTTCGGACGCCACGTCGAAGGCAGTGGTGAATGGACGCGAACGCGGGGCCGCTTCGAGTACCGCTTCGCCAGCGAGGAGGCACTCGGCATCTTCGACGCCGAGCCCGCGCGCTATGCGGTGCAGCTCGGCGGCGCCTGCGCGCGCATGGGCCCGCTGTCGGTCATCGGGGATCCCGGCCGCTACACGGTGTACCGCGGCCGGCTGTACTTCTTTGGCTCCGATGGTTGCCGCAGCCGCTTCCTGGAAAGGCCCGCAGCGTACCTTTGGTCGCCTGACCCCAAGCCAAGTCCGAGCGCAGAAGCGGTCCGCGCTGGGCGTCTCCTGGTAACCAAAGCGCTGGCTGCGATGGGAGGCAAGGAGGCCTTTGGGCAACTGCGCAGCTTGAGCTGGACGAACGGAGAGTCCTGGATGGAAGGCGAGGGCCTAGGGCGCTCCGAGCACACGCTGCGCTTCGACTTCGCGGGCAGCATCGATATCCTTCGCACGGCGGGCGACTGGAAGCAGACCGTCCACGTGCGCGGGGACGGAGGCGTGCTCGTCGAGGACGGCGAGGTCTACGCCCTCGATCCCAGCGAACGACTCGCCGCCCTGCGCGAGCTGCACGGGGAACCCGTCTGGATCCTCGCTCGCCGCAACGACCCCGCATTTCGCTTTTGGGCCGAGTCCACACCCGGCGGCGCCGACGTGCTGGCCTGCCACGGAGCAGGCATCACGACCCGCCTCGAGCTCGACGCCGAAGGAGGAGTCGTGGCCGTCCTGCAGCGTCGCCGCGACCCATCTATGGGATTCACGGAGGTTCGGACAGAGCTGACCGGCGCGACCAGGGTGGGGGCCCTGCTCCTGGCCCTGGAGCGCCGCGCTACGGCCTCGGGACGCCCGGCCGAGACTTTGCGTCGCAACTGGGTGAACGTGCGTCAGAACGAGCCACTGCCCATCCCGCCGGAAGTGCCTGCGCGCTAGCGCATTGGCTCTGCTCCGGGCCCAGGGAAAGGGTCCGGAAACCGGGGTTTCCATCCGATGAAGCCCCGTGTAGTGCGGGAACTCCCTCGTTCCATGAATGCTGGCCGGCCCCCCCGGTAGCAGACGCGACCCCGCCAAGAGCCACTCCATGAGCAATCCCAAGATCCCCGACAGTTTCGACGAGCTCCCCGACCCCTGGTCGAAGGGATCCCGAGGCCGAGATCGCCACCGCAATCGCGGCGATCGCGGCGACGGCCCGCCCCCTGTAGTCAAACTGGCCGGCGCCCTCTCCGCCTTCGCAATCCTCGCCATCGTCATACTCGGTATCTCCGGCAAGCTCGGGGTCACGACGATCGAGGCCAACCAGGTCGCCGTACGGGTCAACTACCTGACCGGATCGGAGACCGTCGTCGTCCAGCCCGGCTACCAGTTCTACCTGCCCTTCGTGCACGAGGTCTTCAAGTTTGACCGCACGACCCAGGAGTACGTCATGGCCGGCAACGAGTATCGCGGCTCGAACCGGGCACCGCGCCTGACCGTACGCGCCAACGACGGATCCACGTTCTGGTTCGAGGAGCTCAAGATCCAGTACGACCTGGTGGCCGGCAGCGTCGACACGGTGCTGCACGACTCCGGCGCGGGCGATCGTTTCAAGCAAGAGTGGATCAAGGCCCACGCCCGTTCCATCCTGCGGGACGAGTTCGGCCGCTACAGCGCGGTCGAGGTGGCCAACCCCACCGTCTACAAGCAGGCGCCCGAGGCCGCACGCAACCGGCTGAATGAAATCCTGCAGCCCCACGGCATCAACGTGGTGCGCATCATCACACCCAACCCGAAGTTCGATCCGAAGTACGAGGAAGCCATCGAAACCCGCAAGGAGGCCGATCAGGAGGTCCAGGAGCTGAAGGCGAGGGTTGAGAAGCTCGAGCAGGTCCGAGAACAACGCCTGGCCGCAGTTCGCAAGGACAAAGAAGTCCAGATGCAGGAGCTGACCGGCAACCTGCGCATGGAGCTTCTGACCGCTGAGCAGCAGGCTATCGAGATCACCAAGTCCGCCGATGCCTTCTCCGCGACCCACGTGGCCCGTGGTCAGGCAACCGAAGCAGAACTGACCGCCCGCGCGACGGGTTTGGTCGCCAAGTACACCAAGGAAGCCGAGGGCATCTTGAGCAACGCCAAGGCCCTTGAGCAGCGGGGCGAGGTCGTCGTACGCGAGGCCCTGATCCAGAAGCTAATGGGAATCTCGTTCACGCTGGTTCCCTACAGCCGCGACCCAGCTCCCGAACGTCTCGAACACAGCGGAGCCAAGCCCACCCTAATCCCCAGCAACGAAGGAGGAGACCAGTGAACAACCTCTCACGCATCGCGATCGGCGTCGTCCTAACCGGTTTCCTCATCCTCCTCGCAGTCGTCACGATGACGGTTCGTATTCACCCCGGCGAGTACGGGGTCAAGCAGAACCTGCTCGGCGGCGGCGTGATCGAACAGGACTACACGACAGGCCTGGGCCTGCGGATTCCCTTTGTTCACAGCTGGCACTTCATCGACCGCCGGACCCATTTTGTGACCTTCGCCGAGAATGACCGCGACACAACCCAAGGTCAGTCCCGCCCGGCGCTCGAGATCAGGACCAAGGACAACAACCTGGCGACCTACGACCTGTCGGTCACCTACCACGTGATTCCTGACGCAGCGCACAAGTTGGTCATGAACGGCCAAAAGGAGATCTACCGCGACCGCGTGGTCACGACTCTGGAGTCCGTCATGCGCGAAGAGCTGGCACAACTGTCCTCTGAGGAGATTTTCAGCACCGACGCGCGTCTGCGCATTGCCGAGGATTCCCTTCCGCTGCTCAAGGCCGCCATGGCCGAGTTCAACGTCGAGCCGGAACAGGTTCTGATCCGTGCGGTGCGTTTCCCCGCTGGATACGAGGAGCGCCTCCAGGACAAGCAGTTGACCTACCAGGAGCGCGACTTGGCCGAGGCCCAGAAGCTGCTCGAGGATCAGAAGGCCATCACCCAGACCAAGGAAGCCGAGATCCTGGCTGCTGAGAAAGAACTGCGCGGTGACTGGGACAAGCGGCTGCAAACCGTCACCTCCCAGAACCAGGTGGACGTGGCACAGATCCTGGCCGAGGCCGACGTCTACGACAAGCGCACGCGGGCCGAGGCCGAGGCAGCCAGCGCGACCTCGATCGCCAACGGTCAGCTCGCCATCGACAAGGCCGAGGCCCTCCGCAACGAGCTGCGAAACCAGGCCCTCGACACCGTCGGTGGCCGGATTTTCCTGGCCCAGCAGGCGGCCGAAAACCTGACCTTCGAAAGCGTGACCCTGAACTCAAACGACCCCAACGTGCCGTCGGTGATCGACCTGGACGCGATGGTCAAGCTGCTCGTCGGCGACAAGTAGCTCGGGCAAGGCCTAGTCGACAGGCCCGCCCGGAGGCGGGCTTAGAAACACCGGACAGGAAGGGGACCGCGCGGCTTTGCTGCGCGGTCCCCTTCCTGTCCGGTGTTTCCAAGCCCGCCTCCGGACGGCTTACAAGCGCAGGCGTGGGCCCCGACGCCATCTACAACAACACCGCGCGGCCTGGCTAGTTGACGGCCCCTGGCCTGGGGAGCAGTCACGTCAAGGTGATCGAAGAAGGTCGGGTACGGAGGCGGGCTCAGATTGAACGCAAGCAAGGAGAGGGGCTGGGCGCAAAGCGCTCAGCCCCTCTCCTTGCTTGCGTTCAATCTGAGCCCGCCTCCGTACCCTCACTCCACCGACAGCAAGCCCAAGCCGGAGCCCGCGTACGCCTCGCGCACCGCCGCCACCTCGGTGGTCATGGCCGCCTCAAGCGCTTCGAGCCCCTCAGCCAGCGCCGCTCGCGCCACTTCCCGAGCCTGAAGGTTCGACTCGGTGGGCGCATCCCAGCTCGACCCCGCGTGCCAGCTCAGCGTGCCCAGCTTGCTGCCGATCGTCGTGTCAGGCTGAATTCCCTTGGCATCGTCCGGATGCTCGAACATCGCCGACACCTCATCGAGCTTCTTGTTCGCGGCCTCGATTGCCTCGACCAGGTCTTTGTGGGGATGGTCTGCATCCTCACCCTTCTCCGGGTCCTTGTCCCGATCGGCTAGCGTTTGGATCGTAGCCATGTCCGCTTTCGCGCGGCGTACCGAGCGCAGCGCCTTGCCGAAGTCGAGGCGCATCTGCCCCACCTCCAGCATGAGCTCCCGCTTGGCGGCGCGGTCCTCGATGGCCGGCGCCCCCCGCGGGTCGTCGTGCACCGTGAGCGGAGCGCTGGACTCGTGGTCGCCCACCGTCACGTGGACGACGTAATCACCCGGCAAGACCTCAGGTCCGCCACGCTGCTCCAGCGCGGGACCGTCGCCAAGGCCGCCTAGGCCGTGGCTATCGAAGCCCCAGACGGTCCGGTTCAGGCCCGTCACAATGTCCTGGTCCCAGCGCAGTAGGTCTTCACCGTCCGTAGAACGAATCGTAATCGTCGCCTTCTCCGGGCGATCCTCGAAGTCCTCGACGAAGTACGAGATCAGCGACCCGCGCGGCCGAACCTCCCCGCGGAACTCCCCATGGGCCGGAAAGCGACTTGCGCCGGTTTGCTTCACGCGGAACTGGTGCGCGGGGGGCACTTCGCAGACGTGCACCTTGGAGGGCTCGGGAGCCCCGTCTGCATCGGCGTCTTGTTCGGATTCCCTCGCCTCTGGGGCTTCGGGTAGGTTGCGCAGCGGCCGCATATCGTCCAGCACCCAGGCCGCGCGCCCGAACGTACCAATCACAAGGTCGTGATCCCGCGGATGCACGATCACCGCCCGCACCGGACAGTTGGGGAAGCCGGTCAACTGGAACCAGTGATCGCCCGCATCCTGGGTGATCCAAAGACCGTGCTCGGTGCCCAAGAACAGCAGCTCCGGGTCCACCGGATCTTCCTCGATCACCAAGGCATGGCCATGCACGCCTTCCGTCGGAATCCGCTCGAAGCTTTTCCCGCCGTCGGTCGTGTGGAACAGGTAGGTCTCGCGGTTCGCCCGGCGGTGATCGTCGAGCACAACATAGGCGGTTTCCGCGCTGTGCTTGCCCGCCTCCACGTGGGGAATCCAGGTGTTGCGCGGCGCGCCGACGAGACCCTCTTCAAGGCTCGTCCAGCTCTCGCCGCCGTCGCTGGTCGTCCAAAGGCGCCCGTCGTCGGTGCCGACCCACAGCCGCCCTTGCTCGATCGCGCTCGGTGCGATGGCAAGGATCGTGCAGTAGTTCTCCGCTGCGGTCACGTCAGGAGTCAGACCGCCCGACTCATCTTGCTTCTGCCACTCGGGGTTGTCGGTCGTCAGATCAGGGCTGATCACATCCCAGGTTTCCCCCGTGTCGCTCGAACGGTGAACGTATTGGCTGCCGTAGTACACCGCTCGCCCATCGAAAGGATCGACCGCGAGGCCCGCATTCCAGCTGAAGCGCAGCTCGCCACCCTCGGGCGGTCCGGGACGAATCGCCTTGCGCTCGCCGGTCTCGTTGTTCCAACGCATCAGCATGCCGCCCTGGCTCATGGCGTAGCCGCGCATGGAGTCCTCGGGCAGCGGAATCGTCGCAAAGCCGTCGCCAAAGCCGACCTCATCCCAGTGGTGGTTGCGAATGCCGCCGTTCTCCCAAACGGTACTGGGGCCACGCCACGAACCGTTGTCCTGCATGCCACCGTACACGTGGTAGGGCACGTCCATGTCCACCGCCAGGTGGTAGTACTGGGCGAGCGGCAGGTTGGCGGCAAAGCGCCAGGTCTCGCCGCGGTTGCGCGAGATCGCCAAACCACCGTCGTTGCCGTCGATCAAATGATCGGGGTCGTTCGGATTAACCCAGAAGGCATGGTGGTCGGGGTGTACCACCCAGCCTGCGAGCACCGAGAAGCTCTTGCCGCCGTCCACGCTGAAGTTGAGAACGGTGCCTAGGCTGTAGATGCGGTCGGCATCGACCGGATCGACGTAGATTTCGGAGTAGTAGAAGGGTCGCCCCGAGACCGATCTCTGCCTGTTGACGGTGCGGAAGCTCTTGCCGCCGTCCTCTGAGCGCAGCATCGCGTTGGTCTCCGCCTCCACGAGGGCGTAGACGATGTTCGGATCGCTGGGCGCAAAGGCCAAACCCATGCGGCCGAGCTCGCCCGCGGGGAGCCCATCTTCGCTGGTGCGTTCGGTCCAGGTGTCGCCGCCGTCGAGGGATACGTACAGCCCAGATCCAGGACCACCTGAGCGGAAGAACCACGGCCAGCGCCGGTGCTCCCACATGTTCGCGATGAGCTTTCGCGGGTTGCTAGGGTCCATCACGAGTTCGGCGCAGCCGGTGCGTTCGTCGACGCTGAGAACATGGTCCCAGGTCTTTCCGCCGTCCCGCGTGCGGAAAACGCCGCGCTCGGGGTTCTCGCCCCAGGTCGTGCCCATCGCGGCCACATAGGCCACGTCCTGGTCGCTGGGATCGAGCAGCAGCCGGTGGATCTTCTCGGTGTAATCGAGGCCCAGATGATCCCAGGTCTTGCCACCATCGGTGGAACGGAAGACCCCGTCCCCCACCGAGCTTGAGTTGCGCGGGTTCCCTTCACCGGTGCCGACCCAGATGATGTCGGGGTTGGCGGGGTGCACCGCTACCGCGCCGATCGACAGCACGGGCTGGTCGTCGAAAAGCGCCTCGAAGGTCAGGCCTCCGTCGGTCGTTCGATACAAACCGCCGGTCGCCGTGCCGGCGTAGAAGGTCTCCGTGTCGTCCGCCAGACCGTGGACGGCGGTCACCCGGCCGCTCATCCCGGCGGGTCCGATCGAGCGGGGCGCCAGCTTGGCGAAGCGCGCTTCGAGATCAGCGTCCTGGGGGCTAGCAGCGGCAGCTGAGGTGATGACCAGGGCGGCGGCCCCAAAGAGCCCAATGAGAGTTCGCATGAAGATCGATCAGAGAGAAGAGAGCGGACGGACAGACCGCGCGAGCCTAGCGGGACCCCGGCCAGCCGGGGGCGAGCTAGAACGGGAGTTACGCAGCCTGAATCGACCGACCCCGGAACAATCTTCAGGGTCCGCTTGAGGACCCGGAAGAATGTTCCCGGTTGGGACACTCGGCCCCCTCAGGGACACATCGTGGCCGCCTACTCGCCTGAGCTCGCCCCTGCGCCAGCCACCTCCGGAACCTCGCCGCCGGCGGCGGCGACCCGCGCCGCGTTCAGGCGGCGCCGGAAAGCCGCCCCGTACTCGGTGGCCGGTACCGGCGCTGCTAGAGCGCCCTCTGCCCAGGCCTCGAGTGCGCCGGCCTCATCGCCATCCGACCAAAGCGCGTCCCCGAGGAATTGCCAGTTGACAGGGGTTTGCGCGAAGGCGATCGCCATCCGAAGCGACATGATCGCTCGCTCACGATTGCCATAGGGCCAAGGTGCACGGTCGAGAAAGCGCCCCCGCAAGCGCAGCGTTCCCGCGCCTTCAAGCTCAGGCGACCTGCTTGCCAGCTTGTCGGTCAGCTTGCCAAGCTCCGGACCACGCCCGCGCAGCAGCGCCGTGGAGGTCCCCTCCGACCAGGCAAGTAGCGACAGATGGAAAGCCCTGTAGTAGGGAGCCTCATCGCAAGTGGGGCCCACCTCCTCCGCCGCCCGCGCGTAGTCCAGCCCCGCGCTGCACAAGCCCCGGATTGCGGACTTGAGTTCCTGACCAGCTCCGTCTTCGGAGGCCACCAAATCATCGATGGAAGCCCCTTCGCTGCGCTCCAGTGCATCGATCAGCAGCCGAACGTCGGCCGCCACCAGCAGCGCACGGGCCGCCCCAAGCTGCGCATGCAGGCTGTCGGGCCAAGCCTCGGCAAGGGCCTGGGCCACCCGAACTTCCGCGTCGGCACGTCGCAACGCTTCCTGCCTGCCATCGGCCGTGGCATGCTGCGCGACCAACACGCCTCCCACCGGGGGCGGCGACTGACACGCCACCACGAAGAAGAGAACCACTACACAGAGAAGATCGCGCATGACCGATCCAGCATCGACCAAAGGCCCGGTAGCGGTCAACCGGCAAGCGCCGAGACTCGTACTCGCGCTCTGGGTGGGCCTGCTGGTCGCCGCTGCGGTCTACGCCGACGGCTGGCCCACCGACAACCGCATCGAGCGCTGGGGCGCGCAGCTGGAGAGCGATCCGGGCTGGGACTTGCTGCGCGAACGCTTCGGTGGAGATGAAGCGGTTCTGGTGCGCCTCGATGGATTGGATCCCACAAGCGAGGCTGTCCGGAGCCTAGCCGAGCAAATCGAGCGCGAACTCGCGGCTGAGGCCAGCGTCGCCGAGCGGGTTAGCGCGTTGACGATGCTGCCGGCCTGGCCCTGGGACCAGGATGGCAAGGCCTTGCCATCCAGTGGTGAGGCAGCGGCCGGAGCCATCGCTTCTGGCCTCGACCTATGGTCCGCGGATCCCGCACGTCTGGACTACGTGCTGCGCATCCACACCAGCGCCACGCCCGCAGCCCGGGCTGTCCTGAGCCAGACCCTCGGGGATCTGCAGGCGGAAGCGCAGTCCCAGGGCGCCACCCTGCGCTTCGCTGGACACCCCTTGGTCTCCGCTGCGCTCGACAAGGAAGCGCGCCGCGTCGAGCGCACCTTTGTCCCCCTCCTGGTGCTACTCGCCGCCCTCGGCGCCGTCGCTTTCCTCCGCTCGCCGATACTCGCAGGCCTCGCACTGTTGCCTGCTGCTTCAGCCTCGGTGGGCGCACGCGCAGCGGCCCGCGCCTGGATCGGACCGTCCGACCTCATCCTCGTGGCCGCAGGTCCCATCGCCTTCGTGCTAGGCCTGGCCGCAACCCTTCACCTGGTTCTGCGTTTCCAGTACCACCTGCGTGATCGAGCCGACTGCACAGTGGCTGCCCGCCGCGCCCTGCGCGACAAGCTTCCCGCCTCGACGCTCGCCGCCGTGACCACCGCGGTCGGGTTCGGGGTCTTTCGCAGCAGCGCACTGGCCTCGGTTGCAAGCCTCGGGACCCTGATCGCAGCAACCGTGCTCGTCTCCACCCCGATCGCTCTCTTCGGCACCGCTTACCTGCTCGGCTCGCTGCGCACCGCGCCCGCCTGCCCTTCAAGTCGTCCGCGCCCCTGGCGGCGGCTGGCCGCAGCCGCGATGCGCCGCCGGACGATTCTCGTCCCTCTGACGCTGGCGCTCTTCATCGGCGCAGGCTTCGCCTCCGCGAATCTCGACTCCGCCACGAACGGGGTGGCCTACTTTCCCGCGAGCCATCCCGTGCGCCAGCAATTCGAGTCCCTGGAAGCCGAGGGGGCGCCGCTCTCCAGCGCCGAGGTCATGCTGGAGAGCCCCAGCGGACAGCCCTGGACCCGCGCCGAGCTGCTGGAAACCGGTCTCGCCGAGAAGCTCGCGCTGGCCCCTGGTGCCGCGGGGGTCATCGGCCCCGAGCTCATCCTGGAGGCCACCGGAGGAGGGCTTGCCGCTGGCCTTGTCACACAGCCCGCCCTGAAGCGCGCCGGCCGGCTCGACAGCGAAGGCAGCCTCGCACGCTGGACGGTCCGCTTTGGCACGGGCGAGAGCGACGCCACCGGCGCCTTGCTCGAGCACCTACGCGAGGCCGCCGCGCAGGCCGCGCCTGGGCAGCGGGCATTCGTCAGCGGCTCAGTCCCGCGCCTGCACGCGATGCAGGACACCCTGGTGGGGACGCTCGCCCGCTCGCTAGCCATGACGCTCCTCGTGACGACACTGCTGTTCCTGCTGGTTGTGCGCTCGCCGCGCGAGCTGCTTGCGGCGGTGTGTGTGAACCTCTTTCCGGTCGCGGCAATCCTTGTGCTCGCTGCCTGCACAGGCCTGCCCCTCGATGGAGCCACGACCATGGTGGGCGCTGTGGTCCTCGGTCTCGCGGTCGACAATACCTTTCACCTGCTGCACGCCCAGGGACCTGCGCCGCGCAGCCTGCGTTCTCGCCTGGCCGCCTTTGGCGCCGTCGGCGGCGCGGCATCGGTGGGTTCGATCAGCTTGGCGCTCGGCTTCGGCACCCTGATCCTCTCGGGCTTCGCCCCCACCGCGCGCTTCGGCGGACTCTGCGCCGCGGGTGCCCTCGCTGCTTGGACCGCGGACCTTGTGCTGCTTCCGGCGTTGCTCAAGTCTGAATCAGCCAAACGGACTGGTGATCCTCAGAACTAGCAGCGCCAGAACGGATCTCGTGCAATCATGGCGCCCCAGTCCATGACCGACTCCGCTCCGATACCGCCCAAGCCTGGGGATTCCGACTCGCCCGGTGCACATCCCTACGCCGCGGATCTCGACCTGGTGCGTCGTGCCCTCCTGCGGGATCCTGAGGCGCTGAACACTCTGGTCCAACACCTCAGTCGCGTGCCTGCCAGCGTGCGCGTCAAGAACAAGCGCATGGGCAGCCCTCTCAAAGCCGAGGAGGAAAAAGACGCGGCCCAGGAGGCCCTAACCGCCATCTGGGCCAAGCTCAACACCTTCAGTGGCCGCTCCAAGCTCGACACCTGGATCTTCGGATTCGCTGCAACTCAGGTCCTCAAGGCGGTCCAGCGCAAGGCGCGCCGGCGGATCGTCAGCGATCCCAATGCCCTGGAAGGTGAGAGCGCACCGAGCTCGGATGAGCCTGCCGTCGACTCCACCGTCATCCATGCCGCCATCGACCGATTGGACCCGGGAAGCGCCGAAGTGGTGCGCATGCGCCATTTCGAGGATCTCTCCTTCGAAGACATTGCCCTGCGCACCGGAGAGAAACTAAACACCGTCAAGGCTCGGTACTACCGCAGCATGCCTAAGCTGCAGGAAGAGCTGCTCCCCCGCTGGGAGGGCAACAAGTCATGACGGACCACCGACAAGAAGCCTTGGAACGCATGCTTGCACAAGCCGCCGCCGATGAGCGCGAGATCCAACGGGAGATCGACGCCGAGCTATGTGCGGAGGACTCGGCCCTTGCGCGCGAGTTTGTGGATCGCCAGCACGCCCCACCAGAGCCTAGCGCCCGCTGGCCCTGGCTTCCCCTGGCAGCTGCAGCCGCAATTCTGTTCCTGGGTCTAGGTTGGAGGTTCTGGCGAACACCAGACAAGCCACCCGTTCACCTTGGGAGCAACGGAGTCGAACTCCTTGCTCCCGTCAGTGATGGAGACCCCTGGCAGGAACTGCGCTGGTCGGGCGAACTCAAGGCCGGCGAGAAGTGGACGGTAGAGATTCAGCTGGCTGGACCTGATGGCAAATGGGTCGAGGTCCCCATCCTTCAAACCAAGAGCAACAGCATGCCCCTCCCGCTGTCCATCCAAGACGATTCGGTGACCGGGATCAAGTGGCGCGTCGACTGCCTCGCCATGGGTGTGAGTTCGGGGTGGATCGTCGTCCATCGAAACCAAAAGTAGTAGGCCTAGCGAAAGTTGCTCCTCCGCTGCTCGATAGCCATCGTTGCGACTGTCGCGACTCCCTCCTCTGCATCTGCGATCCAGGAAGAGACTCCTGCAACAGTCGCCTATCGGGTGGCAAAGTCCGCTCTCCAAGAAGGCGGGCTGGACGCCTACCTGGAGCTGCGGCCGGGCCTCGCAGCCGCCGAAATGGGTCAACCAAGGAGGATCTACCTAGACCTTCTCGCCGTTCCGGTGAACGAGACGGAGAATGAAATCCGACTTGAACTCATCCAAAGCTGGCTGGAGGACTACACAGAAGCTGATTCTTGGAGAGCCCGGCTGGCCATCGAGGGTGCTGACTCTGCGAGGGTCATTCGCAACTGGGCACTGACTTGGAGCTTGCTGGATCAGGCGGAGGTGGACCTCGGCACTCCCTCCGAAGATCCGTCCCTCAATGAACTGCATTCTCGCGCCTGGCTCCACGACGTTCGTGGGGTCATGGCCCGAGAGATGGGTCTGTTTGACATCGCGGCGGTTGAGCTCGCGATGCAGCAGAGCTGGGCGGATCGCTCCAACGACCAGAGCCTTAGGGTCAACGCCCTCTTCAACAGCGTCACACTGTCTGCGAACAGGAACGACGCTGCTGAAGTTCGCGAGACCTTGAAGCAGGCACCGCCGGATCTCCTCGAAGGCTTGACCCCCGACAACAGGCTACGCCTCGACTTCATCGTGGCACTGTGCTTCATGGAAGAGGCGCGACGCCAAGGAGGCAGTTACGAAGAGGCTGAGTCGCTCCTTCGCAAGTTGGCAGAGTCTCCCGAAGCAGGAGGCTACCGGAGAGGAAAGGCCATCCTGCAGCTTGCCCATCTCAAGCTTCTTGCGAAGGAACCTGAATCCGCAAATGACCTCCTGAGTTCCTTCCAGACACTCGATCGCCCATCCATGCCTGGGGGCCCCCAGCTGGAACTGACCATGCATCATGCCGGACTGCTTGGGTGGCTAGCGGCTGACTATCCGTCCACCGGGGATGACCAGCTCGTGCTGCCAGTGGTGGAACACGGCCTTGACCAGCTGCTTGAGACCTGGGGAACCGCCCCGGTCCAGCCGTCGGGTTTTGGATACCGGAGTTACTACGACAGCGTCCTTCTTCTAGATGCTGCACTTCAGCTTCGCGCCAAGCGCGATGGACGGGATGTGGGCAGTGTCGAGTCCCTTGAGCTCATTCTGCGAATGCAATCGTATGGCTCTTTGGCACGCTTACTGAAGCTCTCTCCGCCCACCATCGCGGAGGTCGAGCAGGCCCTTCTCACGGAAGACAATGGACTCTTGGTTTTGGTTCCCGGCTACCGCCATTCGTGGGTGTTCGCTTGGGATCGGATGGGTGTCATCGCATGCAAGGTCGCACCCGAGTATCAGCTAACAGAACGGACAAGTGAGCTGCAGCTCGCGTTGCTCGATATGGTCGCAGATCGCACGTCCGGCTCCAACGCTGTGGATAGGGCCCGCGCTGCCCTAGAACAAGCCTTGCTCCCGGACGCAATCCAAGGGCGTACTGCGAGTTGGCGTAGCTTGGTCGTGATCGGTTCAGAGTCACTGGGCTGGCTTCCCTTCGAAGCCTTGAGAGGGGCATCCAACGAGGAGTACGGCACAAGCCACGGCGTGTCCTACCTACCCTCGCTCCCCCTGGGTGTTTACCTAGCAAGGCCAAGAACAGCTCCATCTGCGGACATGCCGAGTATGTTGCTTGCGGCTGGTACAGGCTTGAGTGAAGGAGCCCTCGAGCGATGGCCGGTAGTGGACCTAAGTCCTTTCGAAACACAGGTACGCTCCCTGGCAGACAACTACGGGAGCAAAGCAAAGACGCTACTTGGAAACCAGCTCACACAGTCCAACCTCCGGGCTGCGCTGCCCAGCGTGCGGGTTGCACAGCTCGTCGCCCACGGGATCTACGACCCTCAGCGTGTTCGACCCGCGGGGCTCCTGCTTGCTCCCGACAAGGAGGGGGTCGGTGAGCTATGGACAGCTGATGTAGACGGTTGGCAGTGGCCTGAACTCGTTCTTCTTTCTTCCTGCGGAGTCCACCGTGGCCCACTGCGGCGAGGGGATGACGGTCGTGCGCTGCTCGCAGGATCGCTCTTTGCCGGCGGCGCTCGAGCTGTAATTCTCCCCTACGTGGACCTCGAGCTAAACGGTCACCTATCGCTAGCCCGGGACTTCCACCAGCACCTACTCGCTGGAGAATCGCCTGTCGAGGCGCTACGCCTGGCCAGGCGGGAAGCGGGTCCCGGGCTCTCGAAGCATCTCTTTCACCTCACCGGACTTGGCTCCGTTCCGATGGTGTCCCCCGGAGCGAACCTTCGCTCTAGGGGAGTCGATTGGTGGTTTTGGCTAGGGCCGGCGGGGCTGGGATTCTGCCTGATGGGGCTTTGGATCCTCCGCAATCGCCGGGTTGATTCGCGCCACCATTCCGCGGGGTAGCCGGTCGCCCCCCAAGACCTAGCACGATCCCCCCGGCCCTCCTGGGCTAAGCCGGCGGGGGTTCCGGCGGGGAGGTCGCACCCCGTTGATTGTGTTCACCAGCCTGGTTCGTACCATCATCCCCGTCGATGAATTCACTCCAATTGGACTCACCATTGGCGGTGTTGTTGTTCGTCTCATTGAAAGAGAAGGTGAAGTGGAGGGGTGCACCAAGAGGATCTGCAGCCTCCACATGCTGGAGCCGAAACAGGAAGACACCGTCGACCAGGTCCTCATCGATCTGCTTGCGGATGGAAAAGCCGGTAATGTCTCCAGTGGTTGGAAGTGGGGTTATGCCGGTGAACCAAGGAGTGCGCGGACACATGCTGTCCGGTGTTTCCTGAACGAACACGTCCACCTTGAGGCCATCTGCTCCTCCAAGGACTGCCTGCCCTAGGGCGGTCGTTCGAGAAGGAAGCTTGACCCGGCTTGAGAAGTCGAACGCTACCAAGGTACCAGCAGTCGTCGTCTCGACACTCTTGATAGACCCCACCAGGACCCTCGGCATTACGTCGAACGAGTTGTTGTTCAAATTGTCCCGAGACACCAATCGCAATTCGGGACTGGTTTCGACGTAAAACGCGTCCACGTCATGGTCGCCGTCGAAGTCGCCGGCTGTCATTCGATTGCCGACCACCGAGGCAAGAGACAGCAAGAACGGTCGACCTGGAACATAGATGTGGAGCCCGAAAGCGGGCAGCGTACTCCCCCACGGTTCGCCATAGAGCACCCAGGCCTCCGGGTGGTTCTCGACCGAAATGAGAATGTCGTCGTTGCCGTCACCGTCGAAGTCTCCGAAGTCAAGATCGCTTGGAATTCGGCCGTATGCGGTCGAGATGACCTGCGCAGTCGATGCGGCGGGGTCGATGACCCGAATCTTGCTTTCGCTTGAGACGACAAGCCGATCGGTTCCGGCTGGCCGTGCCTGGGTACGCAGGACGTAGGGTCCAGGGTCGATCGCCTCAGTTCGCAGCAAAGCGCCTGAGCTCGAATCGTAGACGTCGATATTAGCGCCACCGGCTACGCCGTAGGACAACTGGCCCAGCTGCCAGGTCAAGCCAACGACGGATTGAGCTCCCGGATAGGACCGTGCACCGTCAAAGTCGAAGGTGCCCTGTTCCCAAGTAGCACTGACGACTTGTCCAGCAGGGTTGAGGGCGACGATGCCGAGTGCATCCTGAACGAGCACGAGCGAAAGTTGGGTGCAGTTCGCAAACGCGCTAGATCCAGGGATTGCCGCCCCATGAACCACATTGCCGGACAGCAACCCATGGATCTTCAGCCCGGACCCATTGGCCACGATGACGCCCGGCCCCTCAGCCCATCCCTCGGGGATGATCGCAAGATCGGATGCCCCGTCCGAGATGGCCTGGGGAGCGATGATCTCCGCGACATCCAAAAACACGTACGCTGTGGCGAAACCGGTCGAACCGTCTCGAGCAAGAAGGCAGACATCCCTGGCTTGATCCCCGTCGATGTCGCCAGATTCAAGGCGCTCGGGGGTCAAGCCCTTCAGGCCCCAGCCTGGAACCTCAAGGCGATGGTTGCGGACGGAGCCAAAGAAGTCGCCCTGGGTCGGAGCGATGGCCGGTAGGGCAGCGAGAACAGCAGCAGTGATCAGCATGATCGGATGGTCTTGGGGGTAGTTGGCGAGTGCACTGAGAGGTTCCTCCCCGCGCCCGGCAAGGCACGGGGCTCGCTCTTGGCGATTGGAAACACAAGCCTGAGGGGAGAGGTGGGTGAGCACCACGCCCCCCTATCAAGTTGCTGTTCGTTTCGAAAAACCTCGTCCGCATCCAAACTAGCAGATGACTTCGCCCGATCTGCTTTATCGAGCTGTCCTTCCGTGCGGACGCTCCCTGTGGCTCCCCAGTCTGCAGGAACACGAAAATTGGCGCCCGCCGGACAGAGCCGAACGGACGCCACTCAGGCGCAGGGCAACTCCAAGCCCCGGGGTGGACTACTCACCCATGCGGCTCATGAAGAGCAGTTGGCCACCCTCATCGAGGAGTGGGTTGTCGCCAATGATCCCGTCGCGGATACCGTGGGCCTGGACGGTGAGGATGTAGAGGCGCTCACCGGACGCAGTGCCGAAGACACTCGTGACGTCCAAAATACCGGAGCTCTCCCAGTTGCCAAGGTCCCCCGCGCCGCTGTCGGACGATCCCAGGGGCAAAACGACGCTGCGATCGATCTCACCGATGCGCGCAGTGGCTCGGGTGATGGGGTTCAGCTCCCAGAGGGAGGCCTCGATGCCCGTCGCGCCCCCGAACAGGGAGCTCGGGCTGGTGGAGCGGTCTTCCTGGACGTAGATCTTGCCGTTGTCGGCCCAGTCCAGGTTGTCGGGGCTACGAATGCCCTCGTCCGGCGTCGGCAGGCTGTCGGCGTCGTGGATGATGATGAGGTCGGCGGACAAATCCGAGAAGTCCACGTCGACGACATAGATGGTGCCCCAGTTGTCCGAGGGGAAGAGGCCCCCGCGACCGGTGGAATTGAAGGCGGCCTGAGTCCCGTCAAGGGGGTTGGTAGCCAAGTCTTCGGGGCGAGAGAATGAAAAGCAGCCGAGACTGTCAGCTTCAGCCTGCAGCACATCGCTGTCCGCGTAGCCGGCCAAGTCGTAGCCCGCTTGCCCGGCTTTCGTCGGGTCCTGGACGGTGACCTCTACAAAGCTCCCCCGACGGAAGCTATTGAGCCCGTTGAATTCCTCGGGGCTCAGGTCGCCGCTGTCGGCTTTCCAACCGTAGACCTGGCCGAAGGCCAGGCCGTTGCGGTCGAGGAAGCTGCCGTCGCCGACCGCGTTCTTCATTCCCACATACAGGTACAGGGGGGCGGACTGGCTGTCGTCACCGAGCAGAAGAGCAACGGTGTCTTCATCGCCTGTAGTGAGCGGAGTGAAATTCTCCCAGGCACCGCGTCCAAGAGCCGGCACGGCCCAGAACGCTTCCCCCTCTACGTCGATGGCCCATGCGCTACCTCCGTGGGGGTGAAAGGGCTTGCTGGTCTCCTCGCCAGTCAGGTAGATGTCGTCAACGAAGCCAAAGGTGCCGCTCTCGATCTCGGTGGACGAGCAGAACCGGGCGAAGCCATCGATCGCGTTCCCCGTCTCATTGACCTGGGCGGCATCGGTAACTACGACGCCAGAACGATCGTAGATCGTGTCGTAGGCCGGACCGGCGGCCAGGATGCGGGAAGCGCCATCCGCAGCGCGGCGGACAAGGTAGC
Source organism: uncultured Planctomycetaceae bacterium (assembly GCA_964459495.1). Classification (GTDB taxonomy): domain Bacteria; phylum Planctomycetota; class UBA1135; order UBA1135; genus CAYWNK01. The sequence continues at coordinate 12,761 of CAYWNK010000009.1, read as the reverse complement.
TGCTGACGCGAGCACCGGTGAGCATGGTGCCGTTCGCCAGGGTGTAGATGTAGCCGTTGCCGGGGTTGAGTTCGTGGTTGACGAGCACAAGACCGCGGTCTCCGGGACGATCGAGAACGCCAACACCGTCGAGGATGCCGGGAGCGAGGTACCCGAAAGGGCGCTCGGAAACGGTCAAGACGACGTTGAAGTCATAGCCGTTGCTGGTTGCGATGGTGTCGCCACGCATCATCGGCGTGTCGTAGATCGGGGCTGCGGGCTGCTGCGCAAGGCTGGGGTTTGCCAGCACGGTGGCTGCCATGGAAAAGACGATGTTCAGGGGCATGAAGATGGTTCAGCGGTGAGGGATCGGTAGGTTCGTGGGTACTTCCCGAACGAACAGGCGCAGAGGCTAGACATCGCTCTTCAAGCATCGGCGAACGCAGGACGAGACAAGGCTGAATGGAAGAATAAGACCCCACTTGCCGCTTACCGATTGCCAACGGCAGACTCATGTGCCCTTGATGAGCGAACGTGAGGTTGCTCTACACTGATAGCCGAGCTCTTCCCATGCACACCGCAATGAACTACCTCCTCATCGCCGCCTGCCTCTCCCTTTCCGCCGTTGGACAAGACGAGGGCAAGGACGCATCCGCACTGCAACTGCCCGCGGCCAATGCCCAGGTGAACCCCGAGCTCCAGGCCCTGCTTACGCTTGAGAACGCGTTCAAGCAGCTGGCGGATCGCATCACCCCCAGCGTTGTGACGATTGCTGCGTATGAACGTTCCGACCAAGATGCAGAGGTGGAGGGCGAGCCCACTTCGATCTGGATTCGACAGATCGACAACAACTACCCGGGGTTTCGACGCATTGGCTCGGGCAGCGGAGTCATGGTCAGCGAGGCTGGACACCTCATCACCAACCGGCACTTTCTCCTCAAGGCCGACGGAGAGCCCGCGGACTTGGTCGACGTGGAAACCTCCGACAACAAGCACACGATTGCTCGGATCGTCGGGCTCGAGCCAACGCTGAACCTGGCCATCCTGCAGTTCGTCGCGCTCAGTGAGAGCAACCGCCCACAGTTCAAGCCCATCACGTTCGGCAACAGCTTTGATCTCTTTCCAGGACACTGGGCACTGGCGGTGGGAGACCCACTGGGTCCTGAGAAGTACTTGGGTGTTGGCGTCTTTGCCGGCACGCCCAGCCGCGAGTGCTACCAAGAGCAGCTGACCGCCACCTATCTGCAAGCCACCATGCGCGTGCACCCGGGGATCTACGGCGGCGCTCTCATCAACCTCAAGGGTGAGTTCGTGGGCATGCTTACCCCGCGCGACCCCAAGATGGGTATTTTCGATCAGCCCAACGTCGGCGTCGAGTTTGCCCTGCCCAGCAACATCATCCGCGGCATCTACCCCAGCATCCTCGCCAACGAGAGCCGCAAGTCTCCGTGGCTCGGCTTTGCCGTCATGAGCCCCGCGGAGCTCGCCAAAGAGATGGGAGCCGAAGCATTCTCCAGGCTTCGGCGGCCGATCACCGGCATCTACATCGAGAACATCTTTGATCCCAGCCCCGCGTCCGCTTCCGGCATCCGGCCTGGGGATTTCCTTACGCGCTTCGGCAACGCCTACATCGGCACCCCCATCGACTTCCAACGAGAGCTCTACCTGGCCGGCATCGGCAGCGAGGTGGAGTGCGAGTTCTTCCGCAAGGGCGAGACCTACACCGTCCAGCTCAAGATCGAAGAGCGTCCAGCCAAGGCGTTGACGCGTTAGCGGACTAGAGCGAGCCCAGGAAGGCGAGCAGAGCTTCCCGCTCCGCGGATGGAAGTTTGACGAAGCGCTCCCGGGAGGCCTTGGCTTCGCCGCCGTGCCAGAGCACGGCTTCTTCCAGGCTGCGCGCGCGCCCGTCGTGCAGGTAGCGAGTGTGTCCGTTCGTGGCTTCGAACAGTCCGATTCCCCACAATGGTGGGGTGCGCCATTCGGTGGGCTGCGCGTCGCCATCCCGCTTGCCGTCCGCAAGGGCCGATCCCATGTCGTGCAGCAACAGGTCTGTGTAGGGATGGATGACCTGGCTGGCTAGCCCCCCGTGCAGCTCGCTTGGACCCGTGGTCCAACTCGGCCTGTGACACGCGGTGCAAGCCACCGAATCGAATAGCTCTGCGCCCCTGCGAACCTCGGGAGCATCCACATCCCGTTGGGCGGGCACGCCAAGCACCGCGGAGTAGAACGTGACCCGCTGCAGCTTGTGGTCGGACAGCTCGGGGTCCCCGCCCGAAACGTACACGTCTGCCGCGAGTTGATCGCCGGCCACGGCCTCATCTGGAAAGAGAATGGAAGTGATTCCGATGTCGTTCACGAAGGCGGCCGCGACCTGTTGCTCCACTGTGGCCTCGGTGGCCTTCCAGCCAAAGCGGCCGGGGACCCGTTCGCCGCTGCGACGGTCGCGAACCCAATGCACGCGACCCGAAACGCCTTCCCGCTCGGTCGCGGCAGCTACTAGATCCGCAGTCGGAATCGCCTCCAACAGCCCAAGGCCAATCATCTGCGGAGCAACCCGGGGCCCTAGCTTGACGGTCTCACCGAGCGGACCGTAAGCCGGGTCGGCGATGGTGTAGCTTGGCGCCTGAAGCTTGAATGGCATGCCATCCGCGTAGACCCCCGGGATCTCGCGATAGGTGATCTGGATGCGTCCCTCGGGAGCGATTCCAGGCAGGGCTTGATCCTGGATTTGACCGCCGTAGCTGGGATGCGCTTGGTCTGCACCCTGAGCGGCGACGCCAATGCGGAGCAGTAGCCCTGTCGCCACGTCCTCACCCGGCTCGGGCGGCCGCCCCCGACCATCCCGCAGGTGACATCCGCTACACGAGCGCGCATTGAACAGCGGTCCTAGACCATCTCGCCCCTCCGCGCTCGCCGGTGCAGCTATCCAGTTGTCCTTGAAGAACGCGTTGCCTACAGCGAAGGCGCGACGCTCCAGTGCGCTCAGGGTTGGCACGGGGTACGAGAATGCGCCCTGACCCGTCACGTGGACGGTGGCGTCTCCGCCCAAGAGTCCCGGGGCGTCCTGCTGCTGTGCAAGCGCCGCGAAGAACCCGATGAGTCCGATCCAAATCACGCCTGCTCAGCCCCCCGGCTGGATCGCGATTTCGAAACCGAGCGACAGCGCCAGAGTCGACAGACTCGCCGTCTGTTGCTCGAGCGCCACGAGCGCTGCCAAGACCGCCTTGCGGCCTGGTGCATCGTCCTTCCCACGCACAGCCTGATCGAACGGCACCGGCATCGCCCGCAGCGCGCCCATTGTTGCCTCCAACCGTTCATCGAGTTGATCGGCCAACTCGGGCAGGAGCCGGTGGGCGATCGCGCGAAGCCCGGGCCCCACGCCCCCACCAGCCTGACCGTGGTAGACCGCCATAATGCCCTGCTGGTTGGCGATGAAATCCCTGTGCGTGTTGTCGGAGAAGCAGCTGTGCTCCTCCTCTTGGTCGCGGGTCTCGTACGCCACCGCCAGCCGTTCGCCAGCCATTTCAAATCCGCTGAGCACCAGCATGCCGGTCAGCGCCCCCCGGACCGCCGTGTCCTCGGGTCCGGCCTCCCACTCAGCGCGGTAGTTGTCCGCCTCCGCTGCCCAGGCCTGGGTCAGCTGCGAATGGTGGAGCGCCAGCAGATCACCGCACGTGACGAGATAGAGCGCGCGGCGTTCGGCGAACGGAGCATGTTCGGGCAAGTAGTCGCGAAACGTCCGTGCCCCGGGGCCCTTGGGATCGAAGTCCTGCCCCCAAAGCAGGAACTCGACCGCGTGCCAGCCCACGGCCACATTGGCCTCGCCCCCACGCTCGTTGAGCAGACCAAGCAGCGTGCCGCTCAGGTTGGGATACCGCTCCGGGTTCTGAATGATGCCCGCGCTAGGGTCACCCTGCACACCATCGATGTAGGACTCATCCAAGGGCCAGGCGTTGAGCAGAGTCTCGACCCCGTCGCGTGCGTTGTCGATGGGGCCACCCGAAAAGCGCAGCACCTCGGTCTTGCCATACACGGCCCTCCCGGCGAGCCAGGCACGCTTTGCGGCCAGATGGGTCTCTTCACTCGGCAACGCCACAAATGACCGCAGTGCGGCGGCGAGTTCTTCCGATCGCTTCTCACACTCGGCGTAGAGCCCGAAGGCGAACTGGGCGTGCCCCTGGACAAAAGACCTGCAAAGATCATCCGAAGAGGATCCTCGCAGTCCGGGCAGCCCCTGCGCGCTGATGAGCAGGACGGCACAGGTGGAGAAGGCGTTCATGGGGAGCGTGGGTGGATCGAACCAGGTTGAGGCAGATCAGCCTGGGCAGATCCCCTCAGGAGAAGATGAATCGACGCTCAACGCGGGACGAAACGGAACTCTGGCAGAAATCTCCATTTTGGAGCACTTGCCTCACCCAAGCCTTGTCGTCCAGGAAACAATGTTCGACATGCTCTTCCGCAACCTCGCAAACCTTGCATTGCCTCTCCTCGCGGCCGGCTTCGCATCCGGGCAGCAGCTCGCCCTTGAGCCGGTAGTAGAAGGTCTAGTCCAAACCAACGGCCTGTACACAGCCCCCGGCGACATGGACAGGCTTTTCGTCATGACGACTGTCGGCACGATCACTGTCATTGAGAACGGGATCGTGCTGCCCGACCCGTTCCTAGACATTCAGCCGATTCTCTTCCCGGGTCGCGGCCTCATGTCGATGGCCTTCCACCCCGACTACCAGAACAACGGCCGGTTCTTCGTCGTCTATCAGGCGGGTGACCTCACGACTTCGCTCGTCGAGTACCAGGTCAGCTCGAACCCCAACGTAGCCGACCCCGCCAGCGCGCTGGTGATCCTTGGCCCGGTGCCGCAGACCACCAACCAGCACCCCTGGAATCAGCTGCTCTTCGCTCCTGACGGCATGCTGCTGCTCGCCAACGGCGACAACACCAACCCTGGCTTTGAATCCAACAAGGCCCAGGACCTGGGATCGCTGTCGGGGAAGATCCTGCGGCTGAACATCGACCTGCCCGCCCCCTTCATTCCCGCCGACAACCCCTTCGTCGGCTTGAGTGGCGCACGGGAAGAAATCTGGCAGTACGGATTGCGCCAGCCCTGGCGTGTGTCCATCGACACGGGCACCGATGATCTCTACATCTCCGATGTCGGGTTCATGACCACCGAGGAGATCAACGTGCTGCCGGCAGGCAGCTCCGGCGGGCTCAACTTCGGCTGGCGCTGCTTCGAAGGAAGTGAATGCGGGAACCTCGGGGATTGTGTGCCCACGTGCGGAGACAGCACCTGGGTCCAGCCCGACTATGAGTACACCCACGACAATGGCCGCTGCGCGGTGATTGGCGGCTTTGTGTATCGCGGATCCGCGATTCCCTCGTTCCAGGGGCGCTACCTGTTCGCCGACTTCTGCGGCGGTCTGTATTCGATGCGCTACGAAGGTGGCCAGCTCATCGACCTCATCGACCACAGCGCTGAACTGACCGCCCCCGACGGCAGCCCCATCCCCGCGATCTGCTCGTTTGGTCAAGACCAGGCGGGCGAGCTCTACCTTGTCAGCCTGCTCGGCTCAATCCACAAGCTCATCCCCGGCGACGGCATCTCCACCTATTGCCAGACCAGTCCCAATTCGATCGGGCCCGGTGCCCTCATCGGATCCACCGGAACGGCGAGCATCAGCGCCCAGGATTTTGGCCTCGTCGCCACCGGCGCGATCCCGGATCAGTTCGGGATGTTCTTCTATGGGCCACAAGTGGCGATGCAGCCCGAAGGGGACGGCATACTGTGCGTGGGCGGTGGACTCTTCAGGATCCTGCCCGCTGAAAGCGCCGATTCGCTCGGTGTTCACAGCCGCCTCCTCGACTTCTCATCGCCCCCCAACCCGGCGGGCACCATCACAGCCGGGTCCACCTGGAACTTCCAGCTGTGGTACCGCGACCCCAATGGACCCGGTGGCAACGCCTACAACTTCAGTGACGCCCTGCAGGTGCAGTTCCAACCCTGAGCCCCGTCCGCTGCGCCGCAGCTGGCTGGCTGCGGCGCTCGTCTTCGCTGTCACCGCCTGCGGTGGCGGCGACGCGGCTCCCGCATCGTCGGGAGCAACCTCCAGGCTCGTCCGCCTGGAATGGGACTCGGAGGGTTCCGCCCCCGGCCCCACGGAGCGCACGACCCTGCGTCCGCCCAGCGCCGATTCCGGACAGCCCCCCTGGTCCGTCGAAGGTGCAGAAACCACCAGGGTCGAGGTGCCGCCGCTTGGCATCTCCGATGACCCCGGCCTGTGGATGAAAGGCGCTGGATCCCTGACTGCCACGGTGCCGGGACCCATTCCAGCCGGCGTTACCGGCATCGAAGTCGAGATCTTCGTTCGCCACCGCATCAACGTCTCCGTGGCGCTGGTGCGCAGGGCGACCGGCGCCGAGCCCGAGTTCCTGGAAACGCTCGCTGAGCAGCTCAAGAGCGGATCCATGGCGGCCGAAACCCTGCGCTTCCGGCGGCTGCCCAGCCGCGAGGGCACGACGGACTTCGACGAGCTTCGGATCGTGGCCGACGGGAGCGGTGGCCAAGTGATCCTGTTCAGCGCGTCGTGGGAAGAGGGTCGACCCGAGGACGGATTGCCCTCTGCCAAGACCGGGCCCGGCCTCGCCTATCTCGGGAAGGACGGTCGCCGGGCCCTGGCGATGACATCAAACGCGCCCGCGCACACCACCTGGCAGGCATCCCCCGGCCACGTGCTAGCGTTCGACGCCGGCATCCCCGGGGAAATGTACCCCAAGGGCCTGAACCCCGAGCTCACCGTGCGTGTGACGGGTTCGGACGACGAGGTCCTGGAACGCACCTTCGGGCTACACCGCTCGCAGTGGAAACCGATTTGGGTTCCATTGACCGGCTGGACCGAGGGAGCGGTCAACATCGAACTCTCGCTCAAGGCGACGCGGACCGCCGTCGCGCTCATCGGCGATGCGCGCATCGTCCCAGTCCCCCAAACCGGGCAGCCCGCGCCGAAGCAGCCTGTCGTCTTGCTCGTCTCGTCGGACACCCACCGCGCAGATCACCTGGGCGCAAGCTCTGACGATCCGCGCGTTCGCACTCCTGCTCTCGATGCCCTCGCCGCCCGCGGGGTGCGCTTCACCCAGGCCTGGTCGACAGCGAACGTAACCCTGCCCAGCCATGCTGCACTGCTGACGGGCACCCATCCAAAGGACACCGGCGTCATCAACAACGCCACGTCCCTGGGTGCCTCCGCGCAGACCCTAGCCGAGCGTTTCGCGGAGGCCGGCTACGGCACCTTTGGAGTCGTTAGCTCGCGCCACCTATCCCACTCCATCAGCGGCTTTGGCCAGGGCTTCGACCGCTACGCCGAGACGGGTCGTGGCAGCCAAATCGCGGCGATTTCCGTCGGCCAGATGTTGCGCTGGATCGACAGCGATTTGGGCAGGCCGGTCTTTGCATTCCTCCATCTGTTCGATGCCCACGGCCCTTACGAACCGCCGGAAGAGTTCGCTCGAGACCTCGAAGGGCTAGACGACAACCCGCTTCGAATCGCGCTGTACGCGGGTGAGATCGAGTATGTCGACAACCAGCTGAATCGCCTCTTCGAGCACCCGCGCGTGCAAGGCGGCATCACCGCCATGACCGCCGACCACGGCGAGTCGCTCGGCGCCCACAGGATCTTCTTCGCGCACTCCGAACTCTACCCCGACACCACGCACGTTCCTCTGCTGCTGGCCTGGCCCGGGGCCCCCCAGGGCCTCGCCGTCGGGGCTGAGGTCCGTCAAATGGACCTGGGCCGCACGCTCCTCGACCTATCGGGGCTAGCCGCCAAGGACTTCCCTGGCCGCAACCTGCTGCAGTGGGTCGAGGCCGCCGAGGCAGGCACGGCCGGGCCGGTGGAGGCCACGTTTGCGCTCGCCTCAGGGGCCCAGTCCGCCGCGATCCGCGAAGACGGCTGGATGCTGAGCCTCCACCTGCTGGAACACCAGCCCTCGGGCAGCCGCAAGGCCTACCACTACCCGCGCCACTTCGTAGAGCTCTACCACCTCGCAGAGGACCCCGCCGCGAGCCGCAACCTCGTCCACGACGAGCGCGATCGCGCTCGAACGATGCGCGCCAAGCTGATCGCCTGGCTCCAGCGGCCCTCGAGGGGCTACGTGGCCGAATCCGCGGGCCTGGGCGGCAGCGACCTCGAAGCGCTCCAACAGCTTGGATACGGGGGTGGAGACCTCGATGGCGTGGTCGCCGCCGACAACCTCTTCCCGTCGAACTGCGACTGCAATCAGTGCCAGCGCTACTCGTCCCCTAGGTAGCCCAGGGCCCGCAGATCCTCGAGCGTCGTCGGATCCTTCAGGTTTGGATTCGTGGGCACCGTCGGATGGGCCGCCTGCCACGCCGCGATCTCGTCCGAGAGCGCCGAAGCCTCAGCCGGGTGGCTGCGGATCAAGTTTCTGCGCTCAAGCGGGTCTGCCTTCAGGTCGTACATCGCCGGCACCGCTCCACGAATCGTGCCGTACTTGGTGGGGATGATCAGCTTGTGGCCGCTCGCCACCTCGCGCGCCATGATCTTGGTCGCCACAAAGGAGTGCACGTAGGGCTTGTGGTCAACTTCTTCGCCGTTCAGCAGAGGCACGAGCGAGCGACCGTGGAGCGCCTCGTTCGGCTCCGCACCACAGAGTTCCAGCACGGTGGGAAACAGGTCCACGTTCTCGACCGGCGTCTCGACGACATGCCCCCCCTCGGATTGGCTCCTCCACACGATGAGCGGCGTAGCGATGAGGGGCTGCTGGAGATTGGCCCCGTGCTGCATCTGGAACAACTTGCCCGGAACCATGTTCGCCTGTTCCTCAGCTGTGGCGAGCCCTAGGTGGTCGAACAGCCCCTCGCCGTGGTCCGAGGCCACGATCACCAGAGCGTTGTCCAACAGTCCGCGATCCTCCAGTCCATCGAGCAAGCCGCCGATGAGGCCATCCAGGTAGCGCAGCTCCCGTTCGTAGAGCACGCGCTCGGAAGACATCTGGGCCGATGCGTTCTGTGGCATGGGCCCGCGCTCCGAAGCCAGCGCTTCGCCCGCGACGCTCACCCAGGTGGCCTCGTGCCAGGCGCTCGGGAACCGGGCACCCTCAAAGCCCTGGGGAAACTCCTCGGCGAGGCTGGGATGCTCCAGATACGGCGCGTGGGGCTCCATGGGATGCAGGTAGCCGAACAGCGGTTGACGGCTGGCGCCGCTGCTCTCTTCCCCGCCCTTCGATTCTTCCAGGAACGCATCGATGGGCCGCAGGAAGTCGTCGATCAGATGCACCGCATCCCGACAAGGCCCGCTCTCCCCAACAGCCCGCTTGCGAGCCCTGCGCTCGCGCTTGTTCAACCGGTACGCGTCGTAGTGGTCAAATCCCCGGTCGAAGCCCTCGACCTCCGAGAGCAGCACGTTGCCCGCCACGCCGATCGTAGCGTAGCCCTCGTAGCGCAGAGCTTCCGGAAGGTTGGGCTGCTCGGGGTGCATGTTGTCCTGGTAGGCGGTCACGTATTGACCCGTCCACAGGGAAACCATCGACGGCTTCGTCCAGGAGCTCTGGGAAGTGACATCCGCGAAACGAACCCCCTCGGCCGCCAACTTGTCCAAGCGCGGGGTCGTCGGGCGTGACCATCCGTAGCTCGAGATGCGATCTGCGCGCAGGGTATCGATCACGATCATGAAAACGTCCGGCGGTGGGGTCCGTGGCGCCATATCGGCGCCGCAACCAACCACCAGGAACACGAGAGCAAGACTTGAGGAGAGCGTCCGCATAGGTGCCCGAAAGCCTAACCCCGGTCGGTGGCCAAAGGAGGCCAGTCCACATTTCGAGCGCATTTCGGGGGCGATGGCCCCACCGGATCGTGAACATGGGGCATGCTCGATCCCCACCTGCTCGGTCTTGGGACCGCAGAGGCCCCCCATCCGGCCACCCAGGACGCAGTCCTCGGTGCCAGCCGGGCGATGTTTCACGACGCGGATTTTGACCTCGATGAGCTCTCGGCGGTGTTCGCCAACGCGGGCATCGATCGGCGGACGTTCGCGTGGCCGCTCGAACACTACGAAACGGGTCCCGGGGTGGCCGAGCGAGCGTCTCGTTTTGCCGAGCTAGCGCCCCAGATGCTGGCGGAGGCCGCCAAGAAGGCCGCCCCGCCCGCCCTGCGTGAGCGCATCACCCATCTGGTCACCGTTTGCTCCTCTGGCATCGCGACCCCGACCCTGGAATGCCCCATCGCTCCGGAGCTGGGCCTGCCCACTACCGCGCGCCGGGTTCCGGTTTTCGGCTTGGGCTGTGGCGGCGGGGCTGCGGGCATCGGCATCGCGCGGGATCTGGCGATGAGCAGCCCCGACGCCTGTGTCCTCGTCCAGGTCGTCGAGCTCACCAGCCTGACCCTGATCACTGGAGACGCGTCGCGCCGCAACTTCGTCGCCTGCGCCCTGTTTGGGGACGGAGCCGCGGCTGCCGTCATCGGCAGCCCGGACGCCGACCACCCAGGCCTGGCGACCATCGGAGAGAGCGTCACCCGCCTGCTGCCCGACACCCTGGACCTGATGGGCTGGGACGTGGACGAGCACGGCTGGCGCGTGGTCTTTTCCCCCCGTATTCCCGCCGTGGTCAAACGCGAAGTCCACAGCCTCGTGCAGGCCGCGACCGGCGACCAGCGGCCCGACAACTGGGTCCTGCACCCCGGCGGGGCCAAGGTCCTCGACGCCTACGGGACCAGCCTCGAGCTGACCCCGGACGACATGGCGGACTCCGTCGCGACCCTCAGCCAGCACGGCAACATGTCGGCAGCGACGGTGCTCTTCGTCCTCGAGCGCGCTCTGCGCCGCGGCGCGACCGGCTCCGGGGTCCTAACCGCCTTTGGACCCGGTTTCAGCGCCGAGGCCGTTCCCGTCCACTTCCTCCCCCAGAGCTAGTTCGATGCGCATCGAGTTCTGGATCCCCTTCGCCTACTGCGTGGCGATGCGCTTCGTCGAACTCGCCGTGTCTCGGCGCAACGAGGCCCGCGCCATCGCGGCGGGGGGGCACCGGGTCGAACCCGACGCAACGGGCCCGCTCGTGCTCGTGCACACCCTGTGGTTTGTCGGACTCCTTGCCGAGGAGCTGCTCGTCGGCCCGCGCGCCTGGCCGAGCGTCTGGATCCTTGTCGCGGGGGCCGTGGCCCTGCTTGCCGAGGCCCTGCGCGTCTGGTGCATGCTCTCGCTTGGTGAGCGCTGGAACGTCGCCGTCGTGATTCGCCCTGGGGCAGACCTCGTGCGCCGCGGTCCCTACCGCTTTCTGCCCCACCCCAACTACCTAGCCGTCGTCATCCTGCTCGTCGCCCTCCCGCTGGCCCTGGCCCTGCCCTGGACAGCGGCTGGAATCGTGCCCCTGAAGCTCTGGGCCCTTTCCAAGCGGCTTCGGATCGAAAACCAAGCTCTCGGGCTCGCTCCCGGGGGACCCTAAGCCCGCCAGTCGGGTTCAAGCCGGGCATTCCCCATGGTCGACCGAAAGAAGGCCATGAGCATCCTCCCCCTGCTAGCCCTGCTCTCCGCCTCCCCTGTCGCGACCAGCGTCCAGGAAACGGCTCCCACCCAGATCGCCCGAGCCTTCTTTGAGGCCGCGGCGGACAAGAACGAGACCCGTTTCGCAGGTCTCTGCTCGGTCGAGATGGAGCGCACCGACCTGGTCTTGATCCAGACCATGTACGGCTTGCTGACCGAAGCTCCCTTTCTGATCGATTACCCCGCGGACACCCTGGCGAACGGGAACCGCGCGCTCGCGATCTTCCAGGTGCGCTCGAGCATCGACGCTGGCAACGCAACCCCCCCGAGCTGGCTTTGGATCGAGAAGGCCGACGAGGGCGACTGGAAGGTGGCGCGCATCGAGCAGGATCAGCTCTACAGCCGTGAGTGGCTGTACGAAACCCCCAAGGTGGGGCTGGCTGCGAGCCCGGCGGCGGCAGCCCAGACGATCTTCGACGCCATGCAGGCCGGGGACCGGCTCGCCGCCGAACGCGCGTCCTCCCACTGCGCTTGGGAGGGCACTTCCGACGGGCTTGCGGCCCTGTATCAAACCACCCAGGACGTGGGTCTACGCTTCCGCCTGGGGGAGCCGCGCGTCGAAGGCAGCCGCGCCGTCGTGCCGTTCGGGCTCGACTACGGCGGGACCGTGAAGACCGACACGCTGCTGATGGTCGAAAAGCGTGGCGATGGCTGGATCGCCACCGGCTTTGACACCGACCAGAACCTGGCCAACGAATACCTCGCCGGCAAAGTCGCTGGGACGCGAACACCCGCCAGCCCTTTCGATTGCGTCGAGAGTCTTGCGGCCGCCATCAACGGTCGACAGCCCGTGCGCCTGCGCAACCTCTGCACGCCGCAATTCCGCGCTTCGCACCCCGGCATCAGCGGCTACCTGAGCCTGGCGTCTCGTGGTGGCCAGGTCGCCCTGCCGCGCGGCGGTCTGGAGACCGCCGGCTCACGCGGAGTCGCCCGCATGCAGGTCCAACTTGGCGGATCGGGATCGACCCGCAACATCCTATGGCTCATCGAGAAGCGACCGGAGGGTTGGCGCATGATCGGAGAGACCGAAGTACCCGACCGGGCCAGCGCCTTCCTGGCGCCCGCTGAGCCCCGCTAGGGGGGGGCCGCAACGTCTCGGATTGAGCCGCTAGAGGTCCCCGGCTGATTACCTCTTAACATCCACTTGCGGGAGTGACCGCAATCGGCTGGCATGGTGGGCAAATACGCGTGTTGCGTACGACCTTCCATCCACTCGACTGCCCCTAGTCA
>CAYWNK010000008.1:0-64564 GCA_964459495.1 uncultured Planctomycetaceae bacterium | reverse complement strand
GATCGCCTAGGCGATCTGGACCGGTTCCTACGGCGCTGGGCACCCCACATGTCGCTCGCCTTCGAACTCCGCCACGCAGCTTGGTTCAGTCAGCGTGGAGCATTGGATCGTGCGATTGATGTGCTAGCGGAACACGGCGCGATCCCGATCCTCACGGACGTCGCCGGTCGTAGGGACGTTCTGCACATGCGGCTGGCTGGCAGGACGACGATGGTTCGCTTCGTCGGCAACGGCCTGCACCCCAGCGACTTGACGCGCCTCGACGCCTGGGCCCAGAGACTCGCAAGATGGGCCGAACGGGGCCTCGACCACGCCTGGTTCTTCCTGCATCAGCCGCGAGATCCCCTGGCCGTCGACCTAGCAAGCTACCTATCCAAGCGCATGGCAGAGCGAATCGGGCTAGAGCTACTGCCGAACCTGCCCCCGCCCGGCCAGACGCTCCCACCGGATGGCCCCGTGCAGCACGAAATGTTCTGAGCGGCGCAGTAGCGGGTTGGTGTGACCAGAGGAATCACGGGCAATAGAGCTTCCATGATGGAATGGGTATCACGCCGCAGTCTGGTGCAGGGAGCTCTAGGCGCCGCCCTTGGAAGAGCCATACAGGACATCGGGATTGGCTCTCCACATCGCGAACCGAGCGCTGCCTCGATACTGAAAGAACAACGGAGGCTCGCTGGTTTGGTCCCCAGGCCTTTGTTGCTGGTGATCATCCCCGACGACGAAGACGACCTCTACATCCGTGAGAGACTGTGGAGAGACTTCTTCCAGTACCCCGACAAGGCCTTGTGTGCTCTTGCAATCTGCCAAGCGATTGGGCTTCGGGAATCCCAGCTACTCGCCACCGGCTTGCGCATGGAAGCTACCGACGGACTCCCATGGGCGATCCTGCTGCCCCCGTCTCGTCCGCCTCGCGTAGCAGAAGTAGCGGCATGGCGTCCATCAGCAGTGGAGCTTCGCGCTTCATCGATCTCTACGCTCACAGAGACAGGTAGGTTGCATCTTGCACCGTCGGCCCAGCTCACCACCCAATCCGCTCTATGCGTTCTTCCCTCGCGCTCCTGCCCCTCTGCGCCCCTGTCGCTCACGACCAAGGCCAGGCCTCAGTCCCCGTCCAATCAGGCGCAAGCCTGCTGGGAATCCCGATAGCCCTGAACTTGTCTGTCGGTTTCAAGCTCATTGAAACACCAGCCCTGATCGTCTTTACCATCGTGGAGAGCACCAGCACTCCGGCTGGCCGAGACTTGAACGGGGACGGGGATACCGACGACCGATCCCTCGACATTCAACATCTACGTGGGTCCGCCCCTTGGCAGCGGCTTCTTTTTCGATGCCCCCGAAGCCTCGAACGGTGACTCAGCCGACCGCGTGCTGTTCCTCGGTAGGTTCAACTAGGCACGGCGCTGGGCTAGCCCCATCGTTTGTTGCATGTCGGGCAGGTGTGAGTGATCACTTGCGGGCTTGGTACGGCTCAGGACCCACAGTTCATGGGGGCCGGATACTATCGAGGTATGTCGAACCTCGCTCGCATCCCCCAGCCGACCCTCGCAGCCGGCCTATTGTTTTTCTTGGCTCCGCTCAGCCTAGCCCAACTTGGGCAAACCCAGCGCCTGGCTGGAAGCTTGGATCCTTCCGAAGATCCGCGCTTCTATGACTTCACAGGCAACGGGCTGCTCGACGTATTGGTTCTCTCCCAAGAGTCCCCAGGCGACCTGGTCCTGGAACTCGTCCCAGCCATCTCCTCGGTCGAATATGGCCTCCCCGAGCGGCTGCTCGAAGTAAGTGGAGATCTTCAGCGATCGACCTATCTTACCGCCGACATCGATGGCGATGGCGATACGGATATCTGGCATGCGACCAGGACGGGCCCAATCATCTTCGACCCGTTCGAGATCACCAGCTACCTCAACGACGGTCAAGGCAACCTCAGCGTCGGAATGACCTTGGCTGGTATTCCAGCCGACCCTGATTCTTTGGAGAGCATCGACGTCGATGGCGACGGCTTACTCGACTTGCGCGTCTCCACCGGAGTCGCCAGGGACGGCTATTTCCAGCGCCAACCGGGTGGTAGCTTCGGTGCATACCAGCAATTCTTCACGTCTGGACACGGGCACGGGCATCTCAAATTCGGAGACGTGGATGGCGACGGGGATCCGGATCTCGTCGCAGGGAATGCGGCCGTTCCTGGTAGCTCGCAGATGCAGGTGGTTCTGTACGCGAACACGGGTAGCTTCCCGATCGACCCAAGCACCGGAATCCCCGTCACCAGCTCCGCCGGTGGCGCACAGATCGCCCTTTCCGATCTGGATGCGGATGGCGATGAAGACCTGCTGGTCGCCAAATCGACCTTTCCCACCGAAGCCATCCTGTTCGAGTCACTTGGTGGGACCTTCCAAGACCTGGGTGCAGTCTTGCCTAGTGCCAGCCCGCTGCGCGGCATCGAGCTTACGGACATGGATGGGGATGGCGACGACGACATTCTATTCGGGCGTAGTTTCTCCGACTTACTCTGGGCCGAGAACCTAGGCGGTCTTGCATTCGCCGCTGAACTCCTCCTCTCCACCAAACTCTCGATCCCGAGTGACACTGCAGACCTAGACGGCGACGGGCTGAAGGAACTCCTGCTATTTCGGTCGAGCTTCGAAGGCACCATGCTGTGGATCCGTGCGACCGAACTCCAGGGCGGTGCAGTTGCGCTGGGATCGCTTGAGATTCCGCTTACGGATTTCCCTGGGCGGGACGACCCCCTCGTCAGCGCGGATCTCAACGGAGATGGCCTCGACGACCTAGTCTTCGTTTGGAGTCCCCCCCCGGGCTTCGGACCCTTCGACGACACGAATCAATTGGGGTGGAAACGAGCGCTTGGGACCGGAGAATTCGCGCTGACAGTCCCGATCGCCGGGATTGGCTCTGATAGCTTTCAAGTGCACCCCCTCACCGGCGATTTTGACGGCGATGGCAATGCTGATGTGCTCTACATCGACAATGCTAGCAGCCGTATCAGAGTACTGCGGGGTGATGGCAACGGCTGCTTCCCAGGACCTGTCGTTAGCACCCCCTCCCCATTCCAGATCATCCGGGCCACGACCGCTGACCTCAATGCGGACAGCACCCCAGACCTGCTCCTCCAGAGCTTCAACGGCCTAAGCGTAGCTTCCGCTCTAGGAACTCCTAGCGGAGTATTCGTTTTCGCCGGGACGTCCACAGGCGCAACGCCACTCTTGGATGAAGTGGTCCCCGTGGATGTGAATGGAGATGGACGCGACGACCTGCTCTTCACCGCAAGCCCTCACATCGAACTCGCCTTGCAAACACAGACCGGAGATTTCACTCCCCGAACGATCGTCGCGGATGCCTCGGGTCTCTCCTCGGCCTTCGATCTAGTGTCTCCCAGCGGCTTCGATGTGAATGAGGATGGGATCATGGACATCTTGGTTCCTGTCGGCTCAACGCTGCAATGGGCGCGCGGCTTCGGCGACGGAACATTCGACGCCCTCCAAGTATTGACTGAAGGCAGTGGTCCAAATCTCAGGCGGGTGTTCGCGACGCGGGTCGACCAGGATGGCAAGCAGGATCTTGTCCAGCGATCCGGCGGCTCCGGATCGCCCCATTGGTGGGCTCGCAATCTCGGCGGAGGGAGCTTCAGCTTGTTCGAGCAGGCATCCGGTACCAACTTGCCGGGGACCGGATTTCTGCTGCTTTCCGATACCGACGGCGATGGCGACAAGGATCTGCTGAGCGGTACCTTCAATGGGCACTTGGCCTTCACCGAAAACTTGGCCAACGAAGCCCTCGGCACCAACTACTGCGGCCCGGGCGTCCCGAACTCCACCGGCCAGCCTGGCCAGCTGTCGGCATTTGGCACACCGGACCTCGCAGTGAACGCGCTGAGCATCAGGGCATTCGACCTCCCCGCAAATCAGTTCGGGTTCTTTCTTGTCGCACCGACCCAAGGCCTAGTGACCAGCGTCCCCAACTCCCAGGGAACGCTTTGCCTGGGGGGCGCCATCGGACGCTTCGATCAACCCAGCGAGATCCAGTTCAGCGGCGAGATAGGCGTCTTCAACCTAACCGTCGACCTCACATCGATACCAACCCCCAGCGGCGACGTCCCCGTACTCCCCGGCGAAACCTGGAACTTTCAGGCCTGGCACCGCGACACCGACGGTACAGGCGGCGCGACGTCCAACTTCACCAACGGACTCGAAGTCACTTTCTAGTTCCGAAGCCGCTAACCCGGAGTTCATGCAGCCGACTGTGCTGCATGGACTCCGCGTTTCTGTCCGACCGGCCTGCTGAACTCACTCGAGTATCAGCTGGAGAGGAGCAATCCCAGCTTCCCAGATCACCACTGATGAGTTCCCGGCGGTGTCCTTGATGTTCCCCGCCTGCTGGAGGCTGAAGCAGTAGGTCCCTGGCACCAGGGCAAGCTGGAGGTGCCCTTGGTGGTCGGTGGTAGAGGGGCCGCCGGTAAGGCGATTGGGGTAGGTGCCGTACCAGACCTGGGTAGCAGGCCGCGGCCTACCCTGAGCGTCAACGACGTGGAGTGTGCGTTCGGGCTGGGGGATATCGAGGATGACCTTGCTCGGGCTGCTTGGGCCCAACACCAGAGGTTCTGGGAATCGCCAGTTCCAATCGCGTGATGCGGCACCGACCTCGTATTTGCCGGCCGGCAACCCATCGAACAGGCAAACACCGATTGTTGACTGTTGACTCCGTGGCGGCCGGCGACGGTCGAGAGGGTCCCATTCATCGAGGGGAATCAGGTGGATGAGGATCTCATCTCGAAAGACCCGGCCACCCAACGCGAGGTGCAGATTCGCTCGATGCGGACCTTGCTCCGGTACCAGATTCAAGTCGTAGAGGGTCGACGCGCCCTCCGCTACGTCCACCCGAAAAGCGGTTCGGGCCCCTTTGACCGCACCATTGCCGGTGGTGGTCTCGGCCTTGAAGACAAATTCCTGCAGCCCGCACAACAGAGGCCCGAGCTGAAATCGCCCTTCGCTATCGACCTTGGCTCCCGGAAAAGGACTCGCTCGGATGTGAACGAGGTGAATGCCGTCGACCTGGGAGGCTTGATCCACGGTCAAGTTCCCATCAGGGCGTGCCCCATCGAATAGGACGCGACCTTTGATGCTCCCCAGAGGAGGTAAGCGCAGAGTAGCCTCGCCCACCCCTTCACGCACCTCCACCAACTCGTCGATGCGCACCCAAGGGCTAACGAAAAGACGCAGCGTGTGTGGCCCTTGTCCAACTCCCTTAAGACGAAAGTAGCCATCCTCGTCAGTCGTGTCCTCGTCCTGATAGCGCGGAAGCTCGAAGGCATCCAGCTTTCCGTTCACGTCACTGTAAACGGGCATGCCTGAGGGCCAAGGGCCATTGTGACCCGCTTGTGCTCCAGGGGTCGCTTGCACCAGCACCCCAGTGGCCGGCCGCCCCGCCGCATCCAGCACGCGTCCATCGAAGGGAATCACCGGCTCCATGCGAACGGCGATATCCAGTGGATCTTCAGCCTGGATACGAACGTCACCCTGGGCGTAGGGAAGGAACCCCGGTGCTTTGATTATCAGCTCGTACTCGCCAGGAACAAGGCCTCCATGCAGACCCGAGGGAGGTGGCTCTTGGTCGGCCCGCCGAACCACGGTGACGCCCGTGCTGCCCTTTGGGCGCAGGCTCACACTGTAAGCAGCTAGGGACTGCCCTGTGGGATCGAGGACCCAGAGCGCCAACGCGCCCCGGCCCACCAGGTGAACCCTGAGCTTGGTTCCGATCTTCACCTTGTCCGCGCGCCAAGGCAGAAACCACGGTGAATCCACGCGCACGGTGTACTGCCCTGGTGCCAGATCTGACGCAGACCATCCGGTATGGTCGCTCGTGATCGGCCATGACTTCCCCCTTGCGTCGATCGCTCGCATCTCACTCTCTGCGAGCCACTTCCCATCGATCTGAAAGGGATGGGCCGTGAATTCCAGGAGGATGCTGTCGCGCACATCTGCCCCCTTGTGGACCAATTCGATCCAAGTCTCCTCACCGGCCGTCGTGTTCACGTAGACCGCCTCCAACTTCTCCCCTGCAAGGCTCATTGCAGTCAACTGGACTCTACCCGCCGGTAGATCTTGAATCCGAAACTGACCCAGTTCTGAGTCGACCGACACATGTTTGGTGAGAACACCGCGGTGATGCTCAGCAAAGCTCTCCAGGTTGGCCATCACGCGCCAACCCTCCGCCAACAGCACGCCTTCACTGTCGACGATTTGCCCCGCGATCATGCCTGGCCGCTCGAGAGGAACCTTGCCCAGGTCCTTGAACTCGCCAAGCTCGATCTGTCTCCACCTCCAACCAAGATCAGCCCACTCTGGGTGGGTGCAGGTGAGAGTGAACTGGAATGCCTGGGGGGGAACATAGCGGATGTCGAAGCGGCCTTTCTCATCCGTCAAGTAGGGTCCAGGGTTGACCCAGTCTGCGGGAACACCAAAGCGTTTCTTGCGCTCGCTGCTTGCGCTCCATCCATTGATCCTGAGCTCCACTCCAGGAACCGGTAAGCCGCCTTCATCCAACAGCTGTCCGTGAATCCGGCAGGGTTTCGAATCCGCGGCCGGCGGCGGTTCTTGAGCAAGCAGCGAGATCCCGATTGCGAAGCACAAGAGTTGTTGGCGCATAAGGGTATGATTCGAAAGCGGATCTGGAATCAGTGAATCTCCACTCCCAGGTGCATGAGGGATACAATCCTAGCGGGGCCGGAAATGCCCACAAGATGGCCCTAGGGAACGGGGCGCAGCACTCCTATTTGCCGAGGCTTACTGGGGCAAGAGCTCCCGCAGAGTGATGTCACGGAACTCGATGACGGCGCCCTCGGACTGGAGGCAGATGTGGCCTGGGGTTTCGTCGCACCAGGTGGCTGTGTTTTGAGGGATGCCGTTGACCTCCAGTTCGAGAGTGCCATGGACGAGACGGATGCGGTAGTCGTTCCATTCGCCTAGGGAGCGCTCGCTGCTGGGAAGGCGTTTGGTGGTTCGCCGGCCCTTGAGGCGGGTGATGTCGGTCAGCATCGGAACCCTATCGATGTTCCAGATGTCGCCTGCATGGCGGTGCTTGAGCTGGGCTTCGATGCTGCGGGGCCAAACCTTGTCCGGGAGGAGCGTGCGCAGGAGCACGCCGGAGTTGCCCGGGCCCGCCTCGGGATCGAAGCGCCATTGCAGCCGCAGCTCGAAGTGATCGAAGATCCGTTCGGTTCGCAGGTAGCCCCTAGGGCTTCCCTCACAGCGCAAGACCCCGTCCTTCACGCTCCATGTATTGGCCGGGTCGGCAGCGGAGTCGGCAAGGAACGGAACCCAGCCGATCAGGCCCTGGCTTCCGTCGAAGAGCACCTGTTCGGGACCAAAGCGGAGGTCCGTGGGCGGCGCCCAGGTGAGGAAGCTAGCCAGGTCGCTGAGCTCGTCCTTACTCAGGCCGAGAGCTACGTTGTCGGGCATGCTCGAAAGGCTCGAACGATGGCGGGCGATCACGTCCTCGGCGGCGATCACCTGCCGGCGACCAGCGGTGTCCTGCAGAAGCAGATCTTCCCCATCCGCCAGGATGCGCCCCGCTAGGACGCGACCATCCGCCGTTTCCACCATCCAAGTTTCGAAGCCGTGGGCGATGGCAGCGCTGGGATTCAGGATCGCGTCGAGCAGCTCGGCCCGCCCGTACTTGGACCCGATGGCGCTGAGGTCGGGGCCCACGTCGCCGCCCCTCTCCCGCACGCGGTGGCAGGTCGCGCAGCCGGCGGTCTTGCCGAAGAAGACCTCTGCGCCGCGCAGCCGATCTCCGGGCATCGCCGCTAGCTCGGCAAGGGCCGGCAAGGGTGGACCCGCCCGGTCTTCCCGGGGAAAAAGGCCGCTGGCCAACGCCCGCAGGGCGAAGTCCGGACTGCCGTGGAGCGCCGGGGCCAGCGATTGCAGCAGCACCGGGGGCAAGGAATCGGTGCGAGCGAGCTCAACCAGCGCGAATCCGCCGCCCGCGGTCTCGCTGAGCTCCTCGGCCGCTGCAATGCGGGCCTCCATCGCGAGGGCGGGATCTTGGACCTGGGCGCGCAGCTCGCCCTGGCGCCTGTCCGTGCTCTTGCCTTCTAGGTGGACCTCAAAAATGACGCTTGTGCCGCCGCCCTGGGACGTGCCCCCGGCGTCCGGACCCGCCAGTCCAACGATGCGCCACGTGCCCTCTGGAACCGCGAAGGCCGCCTGACCGTTCGCGTGCATCCCGATGCCGTCCGCGTAAGTCTCGCCATCCACGACCAAGGGACCTCCGCCGCAGCTCGCGCCCGCGCGCACCTCACCCCAGCCAGACTTCGCCTGCATCCAACCCAGCTCCGCCAGGGACATGCGGCCGTATTCACCCTCGAATGCAACATTCACCCAGCTCGCCCAGTCGTAGCTGTTGCCGTCCCCCCCATCGCGAGCGACCAGCCAGAGCACGCTGGCCTCTTCGAGCCCTTCGATGTTCAGCGGGATCTTGGAGCCACGCAGAACGGGACTTTGAAACACGCGCACCGCCTCTTCGAGGGAGCTGGCCTGGAGCGGGGTCTTCAAATCGTAGGCGCGCCAGAGATTCGTCGCTCGCGTCTGACTCCAATGTTTGGCGAGCGGACGCAAGTCCCGCGGACCGGCGAGGGCTAACGTCAACATCGCCTCCGCTGCGGCCCTCGACGGAATGAAAGCCAAAGCGTCGAGGAGCAGGGCGCGCTCTTCGCTTGCCGTTTCGTCGCTTTGCAGCCGCGTGAGAATCTCGGCCTCGATCCCAACTGGATGCAGCCGGAACGCCAAGGGTGCGAGCCGAAACCAGTCCGGCTCCTCCCCGCCAAGAGCCTCCCGGGCCGCAGCGTAGAGCTCGGCCTCTTTGCCCTCTGCGGCGATGCCCAGGGCCTCCAGATAGGCACGATCCGTCCCGGGGTAGCGCAGCGCTAGGGCCAACAGTTCTTCGCTGCAGGTCTCCCATGGGAGATCTCGCAGGTAGGGAGCCGCTGCGATGCGTACCCCCGGATCATCGTCCATCACGACTCGCGCTAGGTGTTCGGGGCGCTGCGTTCCCGCCGAGACGAGGGCGAGCCAGGCGGCCCTGCGCAGTTCGGGGATCGGCTGATGGAAGAGCTGCTCAACGAAACCCACGCCCCGCGGCTGCAACCTGGCCAGAAGCCAAAGTGGCCGCGCTGCCTGGTGCGGATTGCTGTGGCCTGCGAGGCCGTGCAGTGCATCGAAGGCCCCGTCGCCCGCCGCAGCCAGTGCTTCGAACGCCTCCATGCGTTCTGCGGGGGTCGGAGAGACCAAGCCGTCTAGGAGCCGGTCGTAGGGCCCGGCTTCACCTGCGGGCTGCGGTAGAACCAGGGATCCCGACTCCGGATCGGCGAGTACCCCCGAAGCGTGAACGCGCAGGATGCGGCCGTAGGCCTCGCGGTCGCCAGCACCGTGGCCACCGACCCTTGGGTCGTACCAATCCGCCACCAGGATCGAACCGTCGGGTGCCACCGCAACGTCGCTCGGCCGGAACCAGGCGCCCTTGCCGCCCGGCCCCTCGGTCTCGGTGGGCTTTCCCTGGAGCAGGGTGCTTGGAAGCAACTCCACGCCAGCCCCCTTGCGCCGTGGAAGGTGTGCGTAAACCACGCCGGCCCCCGCGTCCGCGTTGAGCACCGCGCCGTTGAGCGCGTACATCGGATCCGAGGGTAGACCCGCCTCGTAGACACAGACCCCCGTCGGGCCGCCAGCGCCGTTGATCGTGCCCGGCGGAAACGAGCCCGGGTCATCCGCGTGCCAGTGCGCCCGCAAGCGGTCCTGGCCCGGCCGCAGGTCGGCACGCCAGCTGCGGACGCCGTCCGGCGAAGCGTAGCCGTAGTCAGCGCCCTCGAACACCCAGGCCGTGCGGCAGGCCCTGTTGCCGTCGTCGTCATTGTCAGCCGTGAACGCGCGACCGAACGAGTCCATGGCCGCCTCGTAGGGATTGCGGAGGTTGTCGGCGAGAACGCGCAAGTCACTTCCATCGGGGTTCATCCGCAGGATCAGCCCCCCCACGTGCGTCCTGCCGTCGTCGCTCACCAGCCCCGGGGTGCCTCCACCGGCGAAGGAGCTGGAGCGCAAGTTCCAGCCGTCCTTGTCCTCGACCCGATGGGGACCCGCGTTGCCCGCGACAAGCAGGAGCCGGCCGTCGTGAGTGGCCGCCGCCGAATGCAAACCGTGGTCATGATCCGTCCCGCCCCAGCCCGTCAGCAGCGTCTCTCGCTCGTCGGCAACCAGATCCCCATCCCGGTCCGTGTACAGGTAGAGCGCCGGTGAACAGGAGACGAGAACTCTGCCACCCGGCAGCAGGCAGATCCCCAGGGGAGCGACGAGGTCCTCGCTCTGGGCGAAGACTGTGGAGTGCTCGGCGCGGCCGTCACCATCTCGGTCTTCTAGAACGACGACCCGGTCCCCATCGGGATGCTCGCGGCCCTGGTTGTTGCCGGTCCACTTGCGGTAGTTGACCGCTTCGGTGACCCAGACCCGACCTCGCGCGTCCACGTCGATTGCCGTGGGGTTGTAGAGGTCGGGAGACTCGGCCCAGAGGCGCACAGAGAGCCCCTCCGTCAGCTCAAAGGCTGCGTCGAGCTGTTGGGGCAGGGCCGAGAGCTGAGCGGTGAGCGCGCAGAACGCAGCCAACCACATCGGGGATGTTCCGGGGCGCATCGCCACAGTATGCCTTTCTTCGGCCCGACCCACGCCAACACGGAAGCCGGCGTCTCCCCAGCGAATCCCCGGCTACTCTAAGCCCATGCTTTCCGCATCCATCACCACTTTCGCCGCCTGTCTGACCTTCGCCCCTGTCCAACAAGACATGGAATCCAGGCCGCCCAACGTCCTCCTTGTGATGGCAGACGACCTGGGCATCGGCGACGTCTCTCCGACCAACCCGAACTGCAAGATCCAGACGCCGAACCTGCAGGCCCTCGCCGACCGAGGTCTTACCTTCCTCGATGCGCACACCCCTAGCGCGGTCTGCACCCCGACACGCTACGGCCTCCTGACCGGACGCTACAACTGGCGCTCGCGCCTGGCGCGAGGGGTTCTGAATGGCCGCAGCAAGCACCTGATCCCCCATTCGCGCCCGACGCTTGGCCATCTGCTGCGCGGCGCCGATTACCACACCGCGATGATCGGCAAGTGGCACCTCGGCTGGGACTGGCACATGACTGACGGTGAGATCGATTTCGCCCAGCCGGTGACGAATGGACCGGACATCAACGGTTTCGATCGCTACTACGCACACAGTGGATCTTTGGACATGCCGCCCTATGTCTGGGTGGATACTGGCCGTGCCACCGCTGTTCCCGATCGGGAGGAAGGGGTCGCGAAGAAGCAGTCACCATACGGCTGGTACCGCAGCGGGCCCGCCGCACCGGACTTCCACATCGACCAAGTCCTGCCCCACCTGTTCTCCAAATCCATCGAGCACGTCCAACAACAGGCCAGCGAAGAGCACCCCTTTTTCCTGTACCTGGCCTTGCCTGCGCCCCACACCCCCATCGTCCCGGTCTCACCCTTCCGTGGCGCGAGCGAGATGAATCCCTACGCAGACTTCGTCATGCAGATCGACCACCACATGGGCGAGCTGCTGGAGGCCCTGGACGAAGCCGGCGTGGCGGACAACACGCTTGTGATCTTCACGAGCGACAACGGCTGCTCTCCCGAGGCAAACTTCGATGTGCTCGCCAGCTTCGACCACCATCCAAGTGCGATTTATCGTGGGCACAAGGCCGACATTTACGAGGGCGGCCATCGCGTCCCCCTGATCGCTCGATGGCCCGGCACCATTCCGGAGGGCGGGACGACGGACGCCGTCGCCTGCCTGACCGATGTCTACGCAACGCTGGCAGAGATCACGGGCCAGGAGGAACAGGCGGCGGGCGGAGAAGATGGATTCAGCCTGCTACCGCTCTTCGAGGGCAGCGGGGACTCCGAACGCAAGACCCTGATCAGCCACTCGATCGGTGGCTGGTTCGCGATTCGAATCGGGGACTGGAAGCTCTGCGTCAGCCGCGGCAGCGGCGGATGGTCGGCGCCCACCGAGCAAGCCGCCGCGGAGAAAGGCCTTTCACCCCTGCAGCTCTTTGACCTCTCCGCGGATCCCGGTGAAACCAACAACCTCGCCGCCGCCAACCCCGAGAGGGTCGAGTCCATGCTCGATGCACTGCGCCGGGAAGTCCGCAATGGACGCTCGACGCCCGGCAGCCCCCTGAGCAACGACCGCGACGTGGTGATTCGAGATCTCGAGGATTAGCCTGGGAACGGACGTTGCTTGGAAGCCGGGACCTCCAGCAGCAGAATTCGCGACGTTCCTGGCCCCTGCCTGGGCTTTCTTTCGAATAGTCAGTCAAGACCCCGCGTCTGCTCTGCCTACTCCTGTTCGTGCCCGCCGCATCGGCACAGCCGGTCTGGTACGTGGATGCGGCGGTCGCCATTGAGCGCTGCATCGTGCGCGACAACCGGGGATCGAAGGGCGCGGGCATCCACGTCCGCGACTCCGTGCTGGCCACCCACAAGTCCGAGATCTCCAACAACACTGGGCTTCTACGACACGAAGGGCAACGGGATCTGCGCGTTCAACGATGCTGAAGTGCTGCTGGCCCGCTGCACGTTGATCGGGAACCGCGGCAACGGCGGGAGCATCTCGCGCGGAGCGGGCGATTTTCGCCCAGGGCGACTAGCCCACATCGAGGACAACTTGGCGTGGACGGGGGCCCGCGTGTGTGGCGACCCCACCGATCCGGGCCGGCTCACCCTGGTGGACTGCGTGATCACAGGCAACCCAGTGGAACGACGCTCTATGCACAGTTCCTCCACAGAAGCTCCGACGCCGGGCAGTTCGTCGGGCTTTCGGACGCGCTCGAGTTTTCCTTCTGCCCGTAGACGGCTAGCGTGGCTCTTCGATGCGATACAGGTGGGTCTCGGTCCGCAAAATCAACGCATCTCCAACCACCGCTGGAGATGCCATGCAGCCGTCATCGAGCTGGTTGATCGCTAACTGCTTGAACTTAGCAGAAGACTCGATCACCGTGGCCTTCCCGTCGCGATCGAAGAAGTACACGCGACCGGCGGACACGATCGGAGATGCACAGACGTCTGCCCCCAGGCGTTCCTGCCACAGCGTCTCCCCGTCCTCTAGATCGACGCAAGAGGCCATGCCTCGGTCGCTGGACTGAAACAGAAGGCCGTCTACCACAACATTGGAGGGCATGGTGGGTGCCCCGCGGGTGTTGCGCCACACCATGTGGCTCTCGCTGATGTCTCCTTTCCCACCGAGCCGTACGCACCAGAGTTCGGGGCGCATGAAGCCCGTCGAGAGCACCACACGATCTCCCACGAGCATCGGGCGCGACGACATGGAAAAGCCCTTGTGGTGCACCCGCCAAAGCTCTTTGCCGCTGGCCGGGTCGTAGCCGTAAGTGGCTTGGGCGCCCGAGCTGACAAGCTGGGGCTGACCGTCGACCGTTGCTAGCACAGGCGTGCTGTAGGCCTTGCGCAGGTCCGGCTCGAGGCCTTCCAGCTCGATGCTGCGCTCCGTGCGCCACAGGGTCTTTCCAGTTTTGGCGTCTAGAGCAACCACGTACTGCACGTCGCCACCATCCATATTCAGAATGAGCCGATCCTTGAGCAGGAGCGGGGAGGAACCAGGACCCTCCATGTGGTCGCAGGTCAAGTCATCCCGCGACCAGACCACTTCACCGCTTGCGGACTCAAGACAAGCCGTGCCGTAGGTGCCGTAGTGCACGTAAACGTGCTTGCCGCTGGCCACCGGCGACGGTGAGGCGTAGCTGTTCAGGCGATTGACCGGTTCGGGATCTTTCACGGTGAACAGGACCTGGCTGAGCAACTCCTCGCCACTTTCGAGATCGTAGGCCAACACGCGCATGTGCTCCCCAGTTGGCGGGGCCGTGGTCAGCCACACGCGGCCAGCGGAGATCACCGGAGACGACCACCCGCGCCCGGGCACGGGCACCTTCCACGTCACGCCCCGATCCTCAGCCCAGGTGAGCGGAAGAGAGCCCACCACCTGCCCGTCGGCGCTGGGACCCCGGTATTCGGGCCACGGTGAAACAGACTGGGCGGCAACGGGGTGGACTAGAACCAAGGCCAGAGCGGCGAACCAAAAGCGCATGGGTCCCAGGGTACACAGCCAGCCGGTAGCTGCCCCCCAGCCGCGCTGTCTCTGGTCGACTCAGGGACGAACCTGGCCGCTACGGACCTTTTCTGGGCCCTTTCGATCAGGTGTATGGTTAAGGGTAGCAGGCCCTACCGCTTTGGCCACCTGTCCAATCCCCGTCGACTTACGCAGCCCCTTGTACCGCTTCCTCTATCGATCGCTCTACTGGATCGCGATGCTCTCAGGTATTCGGGCCTGCGCGAATCTCACGAGGAGCTGGTGTTCCGGCGGCCGAATGCGGAGCACCGAGCTCAACGGCGTGCAGATCCAATCGCGGCAAATCGACGGCCTTCTGGCAACCGTCCATGCCCGGCCGGACCAGGCTGCACCTCTCCCAGGCGTTCGCTACGGGATGATCTCGCTGCGCGAGAGCCGGCCACCCATCAACCGACTTCTGTACCGCTATCTGTGCCTGACGGGCCACTTCGGCTGCGGCCACGTCGAACTTGCCTTCTACGAGAAGGGCAGCCAGGTGACCATCTACGGCATTCGCAACATCGCACGGGCCAATGCCCTTCGGCTTGGGCTGGCGGGCGCGGCGGATCAGCTCTCGATCGCCGATGGCGATGAATCCCAAGCCGTGCTGCTCGCCGTCCTGAAGGCGCTGAACAAGCTAGGGCTGAACGGACGGCTTGCGCCGCCGCACAGGTGCGTCGACCTGGCCGTCAACAAACGACTGCTCAAGCCAGCCGCGTGCAAACCCGTCCTGCGGACACTTCACAGGAGGTACGCCCACCTCTACTCCGCGACTGCGAAGCAACATGTGGATGCGGTGGGGGCCCAACGGTTGAAATAGCGCCCCCCGGTTGTAGGGAACGAACCGATCCAGCCCCTATTCAGGGACCACCCCCTCCGCATTTTTGGACCCTGACTGAGCACACAGCAGGGAGCTCATTTCCACCTGCAGATCCTGGGGCCCGAACGGCTTGGCAATGAAGCGAGTGCGACCTCCGTCACGCTCGATGACACCGAGGGGCGGTTCGTGGGATCCGCTCATCAGGAGCACTGGAAGGTCCGGGCACTGTTCACGGACGATACTCAACAGCTCGGCTCCGGAAGCGCCCGGCAAACAAAGGTCGAGCAGCATGGCGTCGAAGCGAGCCTGCGTGGCCAAGACCGCGAGTGCGTGATCCGCGTCGTGAACCGCTGTGGCCTGGACTCCGACCAAATCCAAGGCCCGCTCGGTGTAGCTGCGAATGCCCGGCTCGTCATCGACGATCAGGACGCGTTGGCCAACAAGCAAGTCGAATTCACAGAGCGATGACGGCGCCTGCGCAGAGTGGAGCGGCAAGCGCACCTCGACGCGTGTTCCGGCCCCGGGTTGACTCTGAATCGTGAGGTCACCTCCGTGGGCACCGACCACTCCCCGGGAGATCGACATTCCAAGGCCATGGCCTGCCTCCTTCGTCGTGAAGAACGGTTGGGTGGAGTTCTCCACTCTGCTTGCGTCCATCCCGATCCCGTTGTCCACGATCGTGAGCAGAAGGCTGGGATGGGGTGCTGCATCGAAACGCAGACTGGCGGTGATCTCTCCAGCCTTTCCCTCCTCGATGGACTCGACAGCATTGAGGGCTAGGTTCATCGCCAGTTGCTGCAGCTGGTGTGCGCTCCCAACCAGCGTCGGAAGGTCATCCGGGATATCGAGCCGGAGCCTCACCTTGGCCGGAAGCTTGTGGGCAACGACCCCGGCGACCGACTGCAGGAGTTCGCCCAGATCCACGTCGCTCGAGGCTTTTCGATTCTGGCTCGTGGAATCCATGAAGCCCCGCACCATGTCCGAGGCTTGCTGCGTTGCCAGGGAAGCCTCCTCGATCGCCTGGGCCTGGAGACTGCTTCCATTGGGCTGGATCTGGGCCAGGTCGAGGTTGCCCTGGATTGCGGTGAGGAAGTTGTTGAAGTCGTGGGCGATGCCGCCGGCGAGCAGGCCGAGATCCTCGAGGCGCTTGGAGCCTTGACGCAACTGCTCCGACTGGCGTAGCTCAGTGATATCGCGGGCCACACCGAGCACGCCGACAATGTCCCCGCCGGGGTCTTTGAGGGGCGCCTTGCGCACGTGGAAGACGCGCCGCCCGAGAACGGGGTTGTCGTTCTCACCCACATAGGAAAGCGGCTGTCCCGTGGAAAGCACTTCCAGGTCGGTGGTGCTCATCACCTTGACGGTGGACGGGGGATAGATGTCCTCGTCGCGCAGACCGATGTACTCGTCCGGCTCGAAGGGCAGACCGTGGGCCTCGGCGTGGTTCACGAGCACATAGCGCCGATCCAAGTCCTTGACGAAGATGGGATCCTCGCATTGCTCAAGGAGCCCCTTGACCAGGAGTTCCTGCTGCTCGCGCTGCTGGGCTTCTTGGCGCACACGCAAGAGCAAGCGACCAGCCGTCGCGCCGAGCTCCAAAATCTTGAGTTCAGCGTCGTTCGGCAACCCGGGAACCAAACGACCGATGGCGAAAGTCCCAAGCACCCGCTTGCCTTTCCGCTCGAAGAGGGGAATCGACCAGGCGGACCGGATTCCAAACTGCTTGGCGAAGCCCTGGAAGGGCAGCCAGCGATCATCGGTCAGCGTGTCCTCGACAAGAACCGATTCACCCGTATGGGCTGCGGATCCGCACGAAGCCCCCTGTGGTCCGGGCCGCAGACCGTTCAGCCCCTCGATCATCTCCTCGGTGTAGTCCGGGGCAGCGAGCACCTTCAATGCTTGGTCCACTTCGTCCAACACCATGATCGAGCAAAGGGCGTCGGGGATATGGGCTCGAACCAGCCCGGCGATCGGGCGCAACACTTCGTCGACGGAATCGCGCTCCGCCAACCGAATCAGGATCTCACGTTGAGCCTCGAGAAGATCCGGAATGAGGTCTCGGTCCATGGGCAGGCCTTGGGCAGGGGTGGATGGCAGTCCAAAATGCGTCGGCCGGACACAGATTAGGGAATACCCCTTTATACGCGAACGGAGCCACCCCGTCGATTCGAGCGAGCTTGTCCAACTCTCGCAGCAGATGCCTAGTGCAGGTCCATTTCCCCTCTCCGAGACCCGCCGGATTAGCCCAACGTCGCGTTGACGAACGCTTGGATCGCGTCCTGGGTTGCCTGGCTATTCCACGCCGCGCGAATGTCCGCTTCCAGATCGGTTTGGGCGTCGAGGCGAGCGCTGAGGGCCGAGCGCATCGATGCTTTACTGAGCCGAAACGAGGCCTCGGGGATGGCGGCGAGCTTCTGGGCCGTCTCGATGGCGCGGGCCTGGAGCTCGCCGGTGGCGACAACCTCGTCGACCAAGCCCAGAGCGGCGGCATCCGCGACTTGAAAGGTCTCGCCCCCGTAGATCACGCGCGCTAGGTGCGGTCGAGCGACGACCTCTCGCATGATCTCCAAGGCCAGGACCGGGAAGGGCACGCCGACCAAGAGTTCAGGCACACCGATGCGTCCCTTGCCGTCAGCCATCAGGCGGCGGTCGCAGGCCGAAAGCAAGACGCAGCCACCCGCGATGGCGTGCCCACTGGCGGCGCCCACGATGGGCTTGGGGCAGAACGCGAGGGCGCGGAAGGCGGCATCGAGAGCTTCGAGGAATGCGTCGATTGCTTCGGGACCGTCCTGCAGCAGGCGTTTGAGGTCCACACCCGCGGAGAAGATCCCGCCCTCGTCGGTCAAGACTGCGGCCTTCCCATCAGAGCTAGCAAAGGACTCGAAGGTGTCGCGAAGGGCGCGGCATAGCTCGAAGTCCAGCGCGTTGGCCTTGCCGTGGGCCAGTCGAAACACCGTCACATCACCGTGAATTTCGCTGTGGATCATGATTGCGGGCAGGTTACCCAAGGGCTGCGGCGAACCGAAGCCCCGGGCCAGGCATGCTGAACCAGCGCGCCCCTATACCCCTCCCATTCGCTCGACCCACAGATCCGCTGCCAGCGCCTGGGCGCGTGCGTTCCAGTGGAAGTCCTCGGGGCTGGAAAAAAGCGTAGCGGGATCGCTGGCAAGGAACATCTCGGTGAGATCCAGCGTATCGATGCCGGCTTCGAGGGCGCATTCGCTCAGCGCGCTCGACAGGGCCAGCGGGTTGTAGGTCGGAAACCGCTCAGCCTCGACCTGGATCACCGAATTCGGAGCAACGTCGACCGCCGAGGGGACGACCACCACAGTGAGGCGCGCCTCAGCCGCCTCGCAAACGGACGCGATCCGCGCCAACACCAAGGTCATGAGCTTGCGCTTGTGCTCCGAGCTTGGCCATTCAGGATGAATGGACATGTCGGCGTCATAGGTGTCGCGCTCCACGTCGTCGACCACGGGGCTCCGTTGGACTACGGCATCCTGGTACTGAAACCGCGCGGCACGGAGGTACAGACCTATCCAGTCTTCACCCCCTGGAATCGAGGCGTTCCGCAAGCGCCGCCAGTGACGAGCAATGCGCCAAAGCGCGGGCTGGGCAGAGACCCGGGATCGATAGTCGAACAGCTGCAGTAGAGCCTTCCCAAGCTGGATCTTCTGGCGCTTGAGCTCGCCGTTGGACTCGATCCCGAAGAGCTTGTTGCGATGTAGATCGCCGAAGTCGTTGTTCGCGCACAGCACCAGCACGACCTCGTCTGGGTTGAGGAGCGGCAGCTGCTCTTCAAGCTGCAGCAGCGTCTGATCCGGTCCATAGGACTCGGCACCCGCGTTGAGCACTTCCCAGTCCACACCCGAGGCAGCCAAACGCTCCTCCAGCTGCACCGCGAAGGTAAACCGGCGAGACACGTTTGCGCCTAGGACCAGGCTGTCGCCCACGACAAGCATGCGTCGCTCGGCGACGCGTAGCTCCGGCCCACGCAAACCCAACGAGTTCAGCTCGACAAGCACGCGAGGGTCGCCCGTCGCCGGCGGCATCAGCTGGAGACGGCGAGCCCCCGGCTGGGTCGTGTGGATTCGCTCGGAATCGATGCGGTACAGGAAACCGCGCAGCGGAAAGCGGCGCCGGGCCACCAGCTCCATCCCAAGGAGGGACAGGGCCACGACCACAATGACGAGACCCACTCGGCGAGCAGGGCCCGACTTGCCATGCGCATGCACCATCGGCTCTAGGGAAGCCAGGTTTCGTGCACGTGGATCCACTCAAACCCGCCGGGGGCTGTAGCGCTCTCAAGCATCACAGCGCTGGACTGCCGGCCTTTGACCTCCTCGTCCTCGTCCTGCCACTCCTCGTAGCGCACGAACCAAGACCCACCCCCGAGATCCTGCACCGCGACGTCCTCAACCCGAATGGCAAAGGAGGTCATCGAAGCGCGACTGCCATGGGCCCCGCGCAGCCCCTCCAGGAGAGCAGCCCGTTCGACGCTAACCCCGCCAGGGGTCACGATCACAAAACGCTCGCCCAGCGCTCCAGCGAATCGGCCATAGGCCTCATCGGAGTTGGGCAACTCGCCGCGGAACCATCCCTCAAAGAAGCGGTGCAGCGCCCTGACTTCGCGCTCAACACGTACAGGGCCGGGCAGGTCGGCCGTCTTGGGTAGAAAGGGGTGGATGTCCATGGGCTCGATTCCGTGGCTAGCCAGGTAACGCGCCAACCAATACTTATGGCCGGCGCCAAAGGTGACGAGGATCCGCTTGCCGGGATGCCGCCGAATCGCCGCGTCCACCAGCTCCGCGTGGCCGCGATTGATGTTCGTCCAGCCCCCCTCGCCGATCCAGTCGTTCAGGTACCGATCGTAGGGTCCAAGCGCGACTTCGGTGCGTTCGTCATAGATAGGGCTGTGGATCACGAAGGGGTCGTCTTCATCGATCGGATCGGCTGCGTGCGCAGCCTCGATGGCCTCGACTTCGGCGGTGTAGGCCTGAAACCTCTCCGCATGCTCTGCCTGTGTCTCGAAGGCTGCGATGCGCTCCCGGCGCAGGTTGTTCATGGACTCGGTCCAGGCTGCCGCCGGCTCGATCACGAATCCGAGTTCGTCTAGCAGAGGAAACACAACGTCCGTGTATTCGGGAAAGCGAGCGACGCGTGGTTCGGTAATCCGCCCATCGCGCTTCCAACCGGCCATCGCCGCGTCGAATCGGTCGGGCGGAATCTCGGTCACGATGACGTCCGGCTGCAGGCGCCGGATCGCTGCCTCGACGTGGTCTAGGCCCCACTTCTCGCTCGTCCGATGCCCGCTATGGGTCATCCCCATGATGTAGACCTCCTGGGCAGGCTCGGATCGAGCGCCGGTGTCCTGGACGGACATGGATGCGTCCCAAGATGGGCTTTGGCGGGCAACAGCCGTCGAAAGCAATACGGCGGCGAACAGTGCTAGCGTAGGGAGTGTCTTCACGTTCCAGAGGATAGCTCAGCGATCCCGCGCATGTGCAAGTTGGGGCACGCCGCAGGTGCCGCTTCCAAGCGGGACAGACCTGGCGCATACGATGCTCCGCCCCCCATGCTCTCCCTCGGCTGCATCGCACTTCTCGCCGCTTCCCCCGCCTCGGCACCCCAGACGGAGCTGCTTCCCGCGCCGACTCTGGCGCTTGAATCGGTGCTGCCCTCTGGCGAGCCCCTGGCGGCGGCTTTTTCACCGGACGGACAGCGCGTCTTCGCGCTCGAGGGCACATGGCTTGTCGAGCTGGATTGCCACGCCAACGGGTGGCTGGTGCTCGACGCGGTTGAACTCGACACGGAGGCGCTAGGTCTACATGTGGACGAGAAAAGGATCTACGTAGCTGGGGGAAGCGCCGGCTGTGTCGTCGTCGATTACGGCGCAGGCCTATCCACCCCCGTGCGGATTGCGGAAGAGGTCGGCAAGGCTTGCGTAGACGTCGCCACCGACGGCGCGAGCGTGGCCATCTTGTTCAGCGACTACGCCCGCTCGACCGTGCGCATCCTGCTGCAGGATGACCTAAGCCCCATGCAGCGCATCCGACTCACGGCCGGCGGCGCCTCCGCCATTGAGATCCACGGATCCGAGGTGTACCTGGCCGAGGGCTCCCTGGGCGTGCGCCACATTCCCCTACGCACCAAGCCGCCCGGCAGCGCCAGCGCGAGGGTCACCATGCCCGCCGGCGGCTTCGCCCGCGACTTGGCCTTGTCCGAGAACAATCTTTGGATCGCGGCGGGAAAGTCTGGTCTCGTCCGCATCGATCTCGAACAAGCATGGGGAACGCCCGAAGCGCTGCGCTCGTTCGGCCTCGGGTCCGCCGATCCCAGCAGCTACGCCCTGCGTATCGCCGCCGATGGAAGCCACCTCGCCCTCGGCACCGGAGCCCAATCGGCCAACGAAGCCGATGCGCTGCCGGCCGGACTGCTCGGCGCACCGGGATCACCGCTCGGGTGGGACCACGCTGAACCCCGCGCCAGCGGCACTCTTGAGCTGTGGTCCGTCGATAGCGGCGGCACACCCGCCATAGCCAGCCGACCCGCGCTAGCCCCCGGTGACTGGCGCAGCCTCGAGATCGCCGGCGACCGGGTCCTCGTGCAGCGCTCCCACGACGGACTGCGCATAGCGGAGCTGGGTGGCCATCCAGTCCGTTTTGGGGAGCGGCGCCTTGGGCGAGGGATTTCCGCGCTCGACGGGCATGTCCTCCCCAATGCCGCCCTGCTGTTCGGCCATGACGGCCGCGGATCCGTGCAGGCGTCGGGGTTGCGGCTGAGAGCGCGCAACACAGATCTTTGGAGCGCCACCGAAAACTCGAACAACCCCGGCTGGGGCTCGACAACGCACTGGCGCTCAGCCGAGAACGGCAGCACGTCAGGGCCAAACTGGATCGCTCACGGCGGCGCTGCAGGCCTGCAGGTCGCCCCTGAGTACGCCCTAGATCTCAGCAGGGTTGAGCTTCCAAGCGCAATGACGCCAGAGGTCGAAGAAGCACCCGTTCTCGTCCATGCCTTTGGTGCGTTTGTGGCGGTGAGTCGTCCGGCGACCCATCACGGCCTCGCCATCTACCGCCAGTCAGTCCTCGAGGCCTTCGCCAGCGATCGCCTGCCGAACGCACCGAGTCCGCTCGCCGTCCTTCGCACTTCCGCCGATCTGGGTGCCAAGCCCCAGGGCGTATGGCGTTGCGACTCGATCGATATGGGCCGTGGACGCTGGCTGCTCGTCTGCGCCGCGGGCGCAGGCACCTCGCCCGAAAATCCCGAGCTCCCCAGACCCAGGATGCTCAGCTTTCTCGTGGATGAAGACGGCGCCCAGCCTTTGGCTACCACACTGGGTTCCGACGGCCCTGGCCTTGCAACAGCGGTTGCGGTGTTCCAAGAACGCGGCCGAAGATGGGCTCTGCTCGCGTCCCTCGGCGGGCAGCTCGAACTGTTCGACCTATCCAACCCCGCCGCGCCGCACAGCGTTGTGCATCAGCCGATGGCGCCTTCCCCGTGGGACGCACACCCGCCGGCACTGCTCGATGTCGAGGTCATCCAGCACCCAGGAAGTGCAAGCCAAGCGCTCGTCGCCGCAGGTCGAGCGGGGCTCCTGCGCTTCGATCTCGGCGACCTGCAAGGCACGCCACCCCACCCCGACCTGATTCCCGATGAGGCGATCGACACGCCCGGCTGGGCCGCTGGCGTTGTCTTAGCCACCAGCCCCCACGGCGGCCGCCGTGTGTTGGTCGGAGACCAGCGTGGCGGTGCACGTGTTTACCGCTGGATCTACTCAGGTCCAACGGACGCAACCGACAGGCTGGCTAGGTGAGCTGCGGTAGCGGCAGGTAGTCGAACGAATCGGGGATCACCACCCTGTCGTCATCCCCACCACGGTCACGGAACACGTGCAGCACCCGCGAGCGGCCGAGGGTCTCGTACTCAGGCTCAGGATAGTCCGGCACGCCGTGCGATCCCCCAAGTGTGTATTCGTACAGGATCATCCGCACGCCGTGCACCTTGCCCACAAGGCGTTCAATCTCCAAGGGGCACGGACCAAAGCGATCGTGATAGCTGAAAAGACCAGCGAAGACGCGCGCCAGCTTGCGATGGCCTACGCCGTCTTCCACGAAGATGCGGTCGATCTCTAGATCACGCAGCAGCTCAAAAAGGTGCCGTCGTGCTGGACCCGAAAAGGCCTGATGGTAGGCAGGGGCGATCGAAGCCCACGCACTGGCTTCGTCGTCACGGGTCATCGTCGGGACATACCAAAGATGGGGTTCCATCCAAAATCCCGAGCCCTGCGAATAGGTCCTTGACCCCGCCGCCCGCCAGAGGCGCCGCAGGCCGCTATAGATTCCGCGGCGGCAAAGCACTTGGACGCGCCTGCGCAGAATCTCATGGGCGCGCGGGTTGTCCAGATGACCGCCGGCCAAGGGCAACGGCCACTTCCGTTCTAGCTGGAAATCGAAGGGGTCCGCGTTGGCGTCGATCTGCACGATGGCCGCGCACGGCTTGGGTTCACCGCGGAAGCTGGCCAGTAGCCCCGCGGCTCTCAGGCGGCTTCGAAGGTCCCTCTGCGTTTCGCGCGGCGCTCCCTGCACGTGGACGCGCATGGGTTCATGACGGGCCGGGTCCCGCCAGCGACCGATCACCAGTCGAGCCAAGGCCGCCGTGCAGCAGACACCGAACGCGAAGGTTGCGAGCTTGGCGAATGCCGTGCCGAACAGACCGGTCAGGGCGGTAGCTGCGCTGTTGGTTCCGGCGAGCCGGTCGCCACTCGCAATCAGAATCAAGGCGCAGGTCAGCGCAGCGATGGCCGAGCTGGCAGCTGCGCTCCAAATGTGACGCGGCGCCGAACGCACGCAGACCTCGTCACCACCAAGCGGGCGCCAGAGAATTCCAACCCGTGGGCGCAGCAAGAGGTCGATCAAACCCATCCCCAGCCCCATGCAAGCGATCGCAATCAAGCAACCACGCAGGGGCAGCGCCATGCACCCCACACCGCCGGTGAAAAGCGCCCATGCGATCACGGTCCGATGGCGCGTCTCAACGCCCACGACGCGCTCGCGCAAGAGGCCCGCTACGAGTTCGCAGGCGAGCCACGCGCCCGGGAGCAGCGCTCCCCACAGACAGGCAAGCGCGAACAAACTGAGCAGCCCGCTGATGCCCTGGAGCGTGCTCCTGGCACCGCCCGGCCACTGACTCGCCGTCAGCGCAAGCAAGGCCGTTCCCACCATGAGCGCGAGCCACGACAGCACCCAGGCCCGGGGATGACCTTGGGGCAAGGTCGGGCGGCCGCGGAGGTCGACGCCAAATTCCAAGCGCCAGGGCGCCGCCATCAGCTGGACCCTGGAACGCATCCGAACGGACCAGAACCTCTTCAGCGACTCGCCGTGGCGACCCTGGATCCAAGCGCAGACGAAGACAAGCCCGACCAGCCCAGCGAGGTCGATCCCGTCGTTGGACGAATACCGGCCCCAGGCTTCAAAAACCCCGAGGGCCAGCACCAAGGGGAGGGCGCGTAGCAGCACGGCCGGCCGGAGGCCCGCGGCAGCCTTGGCCATGCGGGTCAGGGCCGTGCGGGCACGGACGGACATCGGAGCGCTGCGAGCCATCGGCTCGATATCTTACTCCAGGGCCTCCATTGCGGCTTTCGCTCCCTTTGAGGAAGGATCCAGCGCCAAGGCCGCTTCCAAGGCCAAGCGGGCCTCCGGAACCCGATTCAGGCCGGCCAACGCCCGGCCCCGCTCCGTCAGGACCTCCGCGCGCCCCGGCACCCACTCCCATCCGGGGTTCGCAGCAGTGAATTCATCGAGGTATTCCAACGCTCGCTCGTGGCTCAAACCCCGCTCGTTGCAGATCCGGGCCCGCATGTGCAGCGCCTGGTAATACGTCTCGCCCCGGGGGCCCTCCAGCACAGGCACGAGAGCCTCGTCGGCCTCTGCGTAGCGCTCCGCCCCAACCAGCATCTCCGCCAGCACCCAGAGCGGGTCCTGGTGGCCGGGGAACTCCGCTGCAACAGCGCGCACCTTCTCCAGCGCAGCATCCAGGCCGTCGTCTGCACGCGAGAGTGCGCGGGCAACACACAGACCGCCCTCCAGTCGATCGATGGCCTCAAGTTCGCCCGCCAGCTCTGTTCCCCGGTCCACATCCCCAACCATTGGGGCGAACAGCAGAAAGAGGACCTCCTCCTTGCGCGCCTCCACGTGCGTCGGATCTAGCTCGATCGCCGTGCGCAGGGATTCTTGATAGGGCCCCATGCGCTTGGCCGCGGCGAGCATCGCCATTCCACCCTTCTTCCCGAGCTGGGCTGCCTCCGTGATGATCGCGCGGGCGTGCACCCAGTGGGCACGGCTCGCGGTGGGCAGCAGCTCGGCACCGCGGCGCCCGTGCTCGCAGGCCAGCGCGGCCTCGCCAACACGTCGCAGCACCTCGGCGTAGAGCACGTGCGCCGCGCCGCAGTCCGGGTCCGCTGACACCCGCGCGGCCAGTCCAGCCCGCGCCGCCTCGAGTGCGTCACCACCAAGCAACGCACGGGCTTCGCTCAGACTCGCCGGCACTCCGACGCCCGGACTGGCCAACAGGATTTCCGCTGCGCCGCTGCCATCGACTAGCGCTTGGCTGCGCTGCTCATCGGTGATCTCGACAGCCGAAGCGCCCTGATTGAACCGGACGCCAGCTGCCACAAGGCAGCCGGCGACCAGGAGTGCTCCAACGAGCTTGCGCACGAGTTGGGAGGATTCGGGTGAGGGGATCAGTCCATGTGCGCGATCACGCGCTCATCGCCCATCTGCAGAGACAGCGCCATACGCCGCGCCGCACGGCCGAAGATGGCTTCGTACATCCGCAGCGTGCCTTTGACGGATACGCGGCGCACGAAATCGACCGGCGCCCAGTAGCGCGGGCCGCCGAGGCCCTGTGCGCGGGCGTAGATCCCGGCCTGCTCAGAGACCATGTACTCGCTGAACAGCATGTACATGACCAGATAGAGCCGGTGCATCCACTTGATCTTGATGGCTGGCTTCACCATCGGCATCAGGAACGGGAAGCGCACCACGATCGGCATCAGCTTGTGCAGGTTCTCGATCTCGCGCTTGTTGTCGAACTCGATCGAGCTGGTGCGATTGAACTTGACCGGGAAGTCGTCGTACGCGGCGACCGCGTAGCCCATCTCCTTGGTCATGTCCTCGATGTCGAACATCGGGTAGGGCTGCATGATCGAGACCAGCGGGTGGTCCACCTTGCAGCGGATGTTCAGGCGCACCGTGTCGAGTTCGTCCTCAAGGGTGGCACCCGGGCCGCCCAGCATGTTGAGGGAGCCGAGGCGGATGTCGTACTTCTTGATCCAGGCCGACGCATCCTCGAGCTGCTGCAAGGTCGTGTTCTTGCGGAACACGGCGTTGCGCACGTAGTCGTTGGCCGACTCGAAGGCGATCCGCGCGTACACGCAGCCGGCCTTCTTGAGCACCTTGATGTGGCGCTCCTTGGTCATGTTCGCCATCAGGATGCAGTCGAACGGCAGCCCGATCTCCTTGGAGTACTTCTCCGCGAACTCGTCGAGCCACTTGCCGGACAGGTTGAAGATGTCGTCCAGGAAGTGGATGAACTTCAGGTTGTACTTCGACTGCACATCCTTGATCTCCGCGATCACGTGATCGACCGAGCGCTTGCGGACGTACTTGGCGTTGGTCGACGACAGGACCTTCTTCTTCAGCGCGTGGTGGAAGCAGAAGGAGCAGTTCATCGGGCAGCCGCGCTGGGTCACGAAGACCTTGCGATCGGAGTCCCGGTAGATCGCACCCGCGTCGTAGATCACCTCGCGATCGGGAAAGCCCAGCGCGTCGATGTCCTTGATCGGGGGGCGCTGTCCGTTGACCAGGATCTCCCCCGAATCCTTGTCGCGGAACCACATGTTCTCGACCTGGGTGTAGTCCTCACCCGCGGCCAGTAGGTTCAGCAGTTCGGGCATGCACTCCTCGCCTTCGCCGCGGCAGATCGCGTCGAGCTCGGGAGAGCGCTCCAACACCTCGGGCGTGTAGGTCGGGTGCGGCCCGCCCATGATCGAGAAGGTGTTCGGCAGCACCTGCTTGACCTTCTTGTTGATGTCCAAGAAGTACAGGTGCATCCCCGTGGTGACCGAGTAGGCCACAACGTCAGGGTTGTACTCCTTGAGCTGCTCGATCCAGTCCTTGTCGGGGAGGAAGAGGCACTTGGTCTCGTGACCCGCGTCCTTGATGGCGCGGCTGAGCCACATGACGCCGAGCATCTCCTGGGGGAGGTACTCGTTGATGAATAGGACCTTCATGCTGAATCGTGGTGTCGGTCGGGGTGCGCGGATCCGCCCCACGGGGAGCTAGCCCCGCAGGAGGAGCAGGGCAGGGACGGGGCGTTCCTAAAGTATATCGGCCCTTGTAACCCTGGGGCGGGAGATGCCTTCGCAGATTGCGGGCTTGTCGTTCGCCTAGCTGCGGGCGACCCGAGCCAGGGCGGCCTCGACCTGGGAGAAGGTGCCCGTACGGGTGAATTGGCCAGCTCGCCGGAGACCCTCTTCCGCGTAGGTCCGGGCTAGGGCCGGATCCCCGAGCATCTTTTTGAGAGCTTCGTGGAGCGTCGATGGGTCGCCTGGGTCCACGAGAAGCCCGTTCACCCCGTCCTCGACCACCTCCGGGTTGCCGCAGACGCCGCTAGCGATGATCGGGGTCCCAAGGGCCTGGACCTCGAGGAGGGTGTGGGACAGCCCCTCGTACTCAGAGTTCAGCACGAAGACCTCGGAGGCCCGGATATAGGTGGGGATGTCGGAGTGGGGCACATTGCCGAGGAAGCGCACCCGATCCTGGAGACCAAGCTCCCCCGCCAAAGCAGTCCAGCTGTCCAGCATGTCCCCGTCCCCAGCTACCAAGAGGTGGACATCGTCCGCAAGCCCCACCATGGCACGCATGATTCCGTCGACCCGCTTCCAGTTCATGAGCCGGCAGATGGTCAGCAAGTAGCGGCCATCTTCTCCAAGGCCCATCGCAGCGCGTGCCTCGGCCGGGGTCGCGCTGACATCCGCGGGGTCGGGGCCGTGGTAGGCGTTGAAGATTCGCTGCACCTTCTCGGGGTGGACCCCGTGGTGCTGGATGAGGATCTGCCGAAGGAATTCTGAGCAGGAGATGATGTGGGAGCACCACTTCCACCAGCGGCGCTGGAGAAACCGTACGAGCCGTACCTTCCAGCCGTAGCCCTTGTGCTGGAACGTCACGATGTCGTCCCCGCCGGCCCAACCTTTGCGGTGTGCGATCTCCCAGGAGCCGTCCACCATGATGCGGATCACTGCGGGCACCCCGGCCAGACGCGCCGCAAGAACGTGCAGCAGCGCCAGGTGCTCATTGACATAGACGACGTCCCGGCCGCGGGCCTCGCGCCAGACTGTCCAAAAAGCTTTCAGGTAGCGAACCGCAAGGTTGCCCCTGGAGATGGCGACGACCGGAAAGGTGTGGCCTTTCGGCTGGGGGTCAGAGCAGAAGGCGACCACCTTCACGTCGTGCCCGCGCTCCTGGAGAAAGCGGGCGACAGAGGGGACGTAGACCGCCGGCCCACCGAGATCCGGTGGAAAGACGGGAGAGGTGACCAGAACACGCATGGGGCGCCGAACTCTACCGCGCTGAGCGGCCGGTGCGGCGATTCGGTCCGTCGCCTATGTAGCTGCCGCTCCGCCCGGCGAGCAGGGATCTCAAAATACAGCCAAGACAGGAGAATCTAGGCTGCTGCATTCTCCGAATTGAGACCAACCCTATCGTCTTTGTCGGCAAAGCGAGGGCAGGCGGCAGCGCAGGCCTGTCGCGCCGCCTCGCCCCAAGGCCCAAACGCACCCGAAGTGATTCTCTCCTCTCTTTCGAGCGCTCTGCTTCTTGCAGCAGCCTCCCTGCTGGCTTCCCCCACGGCCAGCGACCCCACCGCCGCCCAAGTCCCGCCCGCATTCAGCGCGGCTCCTGTCCCTGGCCCCGCGTCGGGTCCTCGCGTGGAAGCT
The DNA here is from genome assembly GCA_964459495.1 of uncultured Planctomycetaceae bacterium. Classification (GTDB taxonomy): domain Bacteria; phylum Planctomycetota; class UBA1135; order UBA1135; genus CAYWNK01. Next base: position 35,570 of record CAYWNK010000008.1, on the reverse strand, counting down.
GCCAGCTCTCCCGCCCGATTCGCCCCTACGGCTCCCGCCCCGGCTCCCCAGCCGGTCGCCGCCACGCCCGGTGGCGTGTTCGAGATCCCGAACATGCCCCTGCCCAACCGCATCGACCGTGTTTGGGCCTTCAACTTCGTGAGCTCCACGATCAACGAGATCGACGGCAGCTCCGCTGGCAACGCGGCCTACACCGCCTGGGACTTTGGCTTCGGTTCGAAGTGGAACAACCTGCGCAGCCGCCCTATCACCGCTGCTGCCGGCCACCCCCTCCCCGGCGACGGCGCCTTCTCCCTAGACGGGCAGGGCTGGCTCGAGCCGTTCTCTGGCCAGGGCGTGCTGCTCGAGCACATGGTCAACACGGTAGGGGCGCCGCAGCCCGGCATGCGCGTTGTGATCGATGGCTCCTTCTCGATGTACAACACCGGCGGCTCGCCCTACGGCAACCCCGCCGGCGGGGTGCCCCCGGGCTGGGACTACTTCCAGAAGAGCAACGTGGGCTCCATGGGGCTCTCGCACCTGTGGCTCGACGGCCGATTTTGGAACGACACCGACATCACTGCCGAGATTCGGGTTACCGATGTACCCAACGGTACCTACCTGCTCGTCTGCTGGCTGAACCCCAGCAACCACGACCCGCTGCGCTCGGGGCGCGTGACCACCCAGGGCCAGACCTTCCAGATCGATCACAGCGAAGGCGCTGACTACTCGGCTGGCAACCGGACGATTCTCGCGAATCTCAAAGTGCGCGATGAGCCCCTCAGTTTCCGATTCCACACCTTCGCCATCGACGGGATCAACGCGGACAGCAGCTTGGCTGGTTTCGCGCTGATGCGTCTTCGAGAGTAGTCGGTATCCCCCCGAGGGAGTGGGAGGCCGGAATGGGATGGGGGGTGTCAGCGCAGAGCGCTGACACCCCCCATCGTGCCTCGCCTGCGCGGGGTTTTCGGCCGGGCCTCTAGACCGGAATGTTGTCCCGGTTCTCGGCGCGCTCGGTTTCGATGGCCTTCAGTCGCTCCAGGGTGACGTCGGGCGTTGGGTAGTCGCCCGTGAAGCATGCGTTGCAGAAGTCCGTCAGCTGGGCATTGCCGCGCCGAGCGGCTTGGTTCATCGCTTCACGCTCCAGGTACACCATGTGGTCGACCAGCAGACTCTCAGCGATCTGGGGCACCGTGAGGCCATCGGCGATGAATTCGCGCTTGCTGGCCATATCGATGCCGTAGGGGCAGGGCGCAACCAGGGGCGGACTCGTCACTCCGAGGTAAACCTCTTGCGCGCCGGCCTCCCGTGCCATCTCCACGATTCGGCGGCTTGTGTTGCCCCGCACGACGGAGTCGTCGACGAGCATCACCTTCTTGCCCGCAAACTCGATCGGGATCGTATTCAGCTTGCGCCGGATCGACGTCGAGCGACTCTCCTGGTCGGGCATGATGAACGTCCGCCCGATGTAGCGGTTCTTGACCAGGCCCTCCCGATAGGGAACGCCGAGCTCCAAAGCCACGGCCAGTGCCGCGTCACGCGATGAGTCGGGCACCGGCATCACAACATCCGGCATGGGGCTGCCGGAGTCGCGCCATTGCTTGCCGAGGGCCTCTCCGAACCGCTGCCTCGTCTTGTAGACCGAAACGTCGTCCAGGAAGGAGTCGGGCCGCGCGAAGTAAACCCACTCGAACACGCACGGGGTGTGGGTGTTGTTCTCGATCTTCTTGCGGTGGATCTTGCGCTGCTGGTCGACGAAGACCGCTTCGCCGGGACCGATGTCGAGGGTTCGGTGGTAGCCGTTGACGTCTAGGACAACGCTCTCCGAGGCGCAGGCAAAGGAGCGGCCCTTCTCATCCTCCCGTTCGCCGAAGCAAATCGGCTTGATGCCGTAGGGGTCACGGAAGCAGACCATGCCCAGGTCCGCGATCATCGCGCAGACCGAGTAGGCTCCTTTGACCTCGTCGTAGACACGCTTGACCGCGTGAAACACGTCCTCCACCTCGATCTCTCCCTTGCCCTCGAGCCGCTCAGCAAGCCCCTGCTGGAACACGTAGAGGATCACCTCCAAGTCGCAGGAAGAGTTGAGCCGGGTGCCCTTATCGCGGAAGCGAGAGTCGTGCAGCTCGATGAAGTTGGTGACGTTGCCGTTGTGCACCATCGCCGTTCCCAGGGGGAAGGTGTGGTGGAAGGGCTGGGCGTCCTCGTCGGAATTGCCGCCGACGGTGGGATATCGCACGTGGCCGAGGCCCAGGTTGCCCCGGAGCCGAGCCATGTTGTCCTCGTTGAAGACCTCGACGACGAGCCCGAAGCCCTTTTTCACCTTGAAGCGATCGGTGAAGGTCGTGATCCCGGCCGCATCCTGGCCGCGGTGCTGGACGGCCAGAAGGCCCTCGTAGATCTCGGGCGCGACGTCGGTCCCGTCGGGACCGAAAATGCCGATGAAGCCACACATGGGGATTGGGTGCCGCGGAAGAGGGCGCCCGCGGCGGGGGGCGTTGGTGGTTGCTGACCTGAGCGGAACCCCGGAAGGGATCCCGGCTGCGGGGGAGGGAGGATAAGCCGCCCACCCTTCGTCCACAACCGCGCGGGGCAACTGCCGGATCCTCCCGGCGGCTCGAGGTGGATACAGGATGGGCGGGCAGCTTCCCGATTTGGGCAGTTCCTGCCCGCAAAGGGGAGCGGGTCAGCCCCCAGCGGTGCCCGACCCCGCAGTGGCGGGCCTGGCACGGCCTTTGATGAGGCAAGAGCTCGAATCCGAAGCGCTGGACCAGATGTCCAGCCTCTCTCTCCCCTCGACATCAATCCCATGCAAGTCCTCACCAGCCTCCTCCTCGCCACCGCGCTGCTTCCCATCGCTCCCCAGAGGGGTGATCAGTTGATCTGGCGGCCCGCAGCCGGCACCCAGGTCCAGCGCACGGTCTCAAGCTCGCTGGCCTCGGTCACCGAGGAGGCGTTGCTCAGCATGAATGGTGACGAGCGGGACACTGGATCCGGGATGGAGCGCAGCAGCGAGAGCACGGTTCAGACCACCGATCGGTTCGGCGACCCCCGGGGAGACTCCGGCCCCGGCTCGATCCAGCGCACGTTCGACACCGTGGTTGAGAGCATGGACATCGCTGGCCAGCCAGAGGGGGTCCTCGTGCGCGGGGCCGAGGGCGGCAGCCGGCCCATGGAAGGCCTCGCTGTGAACTTCGCCTGGGATGAGGACTCCAGCGGCTATGAGCCGTCCTGGCAGCCTGGAGCCGGAGGGCAAGACGAGTGGCTCACCGGGCTTCGGGCCGATATGGACGGCGCCGCGTTCCTGCCGGAGGGCCCCGTCGAGGAGGGCGACACATGGAAGGTCGATCTCAGCTCTGTGCAGGACCTGTTTCGGCCCGGGGGAGAAATCTTCGTCGAGGAAGATGGCAACCTTGAGGACGACCAGGACATCCCCGAGGGGGGCATCGTGATTCTGGTTCCCAGTACCGGCGACATCCGGCGGCTGGACGACCTGCAAGGAAAGCTGAGCGCCGAGTACGCAGGCCGCCGCGAAGTCGACGGTCGTAGCCTGGGCGTGATCGAGCTGGAACTCCAGCTCGAGGGTGAGATCGACGTCTCTGAAGATCTCCAAGATGGCTCCCCCATCGACCAGGTCTTCGACACCGCCAAGCTCGGTCTAACCTACGCAGGCCGTGGGGAGCTGCTCTGGGACATCGAAGGCCACCACATGGCGGGCTTTTCATTCGAAGCTGAGATCGAATCGGCGCTGGACGCCACCTGGACCGTAGGCAACGAGGCCTTCAGCATGGAGGTCAGCTACCAAGACGCCAAAACGGCAACGCACACGGTGGATGCCGTGGTCGAGCGCGTCGATCCCGAGTAGTTCTCCGAACGGCTCCCCATCCGGGTCCCGCCGCCGGAACTGCGTGGTAGCTTCCATAGCTGCGATGCCGGGATCCAGCTCGAACGAAGACACAGCCGCCTACATGGCTGCGCTGTACGACCAGTTCCTGTCGCGCTGGGCAACGGGTGAGGAGCCGAGCATCGAGGCGTACTGTGCCGAGAACCCGGACCTGGCCGCCGATCTGCGCGACCACCACCAGGAAAGGGTCGAAGACCTGTTGGTCGAGCTGCTAGAGCAGGGCGGAGGCCTGCTGCCTACGCTGGCCGGCCCATGCGGATGACTTGCGCCGCCTTGCCAGCCGTATGCAAGAGCTTGAGGGTCTAATCGATGAGCCTCAAACCGAGGTCCCAGCGGCCCAGCTCGAAGGCGCACAAGTGGGCCGCTACCGGGTGATCAGCGAACTCGGCGCCGGAACGACCGGCCGCGTCTTGCGGGTATGGGACGATCGACTGCACCGCGAGGTTGCCCTCAAGCTGCTCAAGCGCCGCGTCGGTCCGAACTTCGGGCAGCCCCTCGACCAGGTGAGTGCACGCTTCATCGAGGAAGCTCAGGTCACCAGCCAGCTCGACCATCCCGCGATCGTCCCCATCCATGAGCTCGGCAAGACCGACGAGGGTCAGCCCTTCTTCACCATGAAGCTCGTCAAGGGTGACGAATTCAGCCGATTTGTCGACCGCGTCGGACAGCAGTCCTCCGACTGGAGCGTGCTGCGTGGTCTGCGACTCATTCAACGCGCTGGCGAAGCGCTGGCCTATGCCCACCACAAGCGGGTGATCCACCGTGACGTCAAGCCCGGCAACATCATGGTCGGCCGTTTCGGGGCGGTGTACCTGGTGGACTGGGGCCTGACCCGGGTCCTAGATTCCGATCCCTACGCCGGGCGAATCCCAGGGATGCCCACCACGAGCCTCCCCACACGCGGCGTGCAATCGGTGCGCTCCCCCGGGAGCGCTGCAATCGAACTCGGTACAAGGGCGGGAACAAGCCTTGGTACGCCCTACTACATGTCCCCCGAGCAAGCGCGTGGAGACACGGCATCGATGACTCCTGCGGTGGACATCTACGGCCTCGGGGCCGTTCTCTATCACATGCTGGCGGGCGAGCCACCGTACCGGCGCAGCGGCCCGAACGACTCCGTGGACAAGATGCTTCGACGGATCGACGCAGGTCCACCCGTCGAACTCGGGACGATTGCCCCCGCCCTCGACGCCAGGCTTTGTCGAATCGTCGGCCGCGCCATGGCACACGACCCGAAGAAGCGCTATGGACGCATGGAAGATCTGCTCGCCGACCTCACCGATTTCATCGACGGCGGCACAACCCTCAACAGCAACGCGCTCGGCATCCCGGATTCGCCCCCCCCTGCAGCACTCAGTTGGGGGCCCTTCCTGCGCCAAAACGCGGTCATCCTGTTCCTTTGCGCGGCACTGACCTTCATGCTGGGCCTGTGGTGGAATCGGCTTCTGGGCCACGGGTAGGTCCCGGATTCCCCGTGCCTTTCCGCTCCGCAATCCGTTCTTGAGGCATCGGACCATGTCAGACCTCCCCTCTTTCCCAGGAGCACCGCGTATTGGCGGCTACTCCTTCCTGAATCCCTGCCTGCTGCTGCGCCAGGCGGGCCAAGGCGGGATGGGCATGGTCTACGAGGCCTTCGATGTCCTGCGCGACCAGCGCGTGGCACTCAAGTCGTGCACCAACCCCGCGTTCTCGCCGCGTTTCTACTCCGAGGCGATTATTGGGGTTGGCGATTTCGGCGAACACGTGGTGCAGGTGCTCGACATTCGCGCCTTTCAAAACACCGACTACATTCTGATGGAGTGGGTCGATGGCACCGACCTATCCCGCTACACCCGCGACCGGATCCTCACCGACGGCGAGTTGGTCGGTGTCGCGCTCCAGCTCTGCGACGGCCTCGCTCGCATCCACGCTGGCGGCATCATCCATCGCGACATCAAGCCGGCCAACCTGATGCTGACGACGATGGGGGTGGTCAAGCTCGCCGACTTCGGCATCGCCCAGACAGGTGAGGCCCTACACATGCCCACCACCGGTCCGATCGGGACCCAGCTCTTCATGTCCCCCGAGCAGCGCGAGGGCAAGCCAGTCGACGGGCGATCGGACATCTACTCCGCCGGGGTGACCCTCTACGTCATGGCGACCGGCCTGCTGGGCAGGGAGCGGTCGAGCCACGTGCGTGAGCTCCTGATTCGTGGGCTTGAGCCTATCGCAGGCGTTTCCACGGGCATGGACCCGGGACTCGCGGTGATCATCGATCGCTGCATCCAGTCCAATCCAGAGGACCGCTACGAATCCGTCGAAGCGCTGCGGGAAGCCCTTGCGCCCCTGGAGAGTCTGGCAGCAGGACTGATGCCCACCATCGCCGACAACGTGCCCGAACTCCCCCCCCGGGACGTCGTCCACCAGGCGCGCACGCGCATGATGAGTCTGAACAGGGAAGACTCCGATCCGGTGACCATTGAGCCGACCCTGGCGGATGTTCCTACGCGCTACGCCGAGCCCGAAGCGCAGCGTGAACGGGCCACCCCCATCCCAGCAGTACGCCCTACAGCTAGCAAGAAACCGGTACTCGTCGGCGCCCTCGCCGTCGCTCTTGTCGCGCTTGTGGCCGGCTACGCGATGACCGAGGATCGGCCTGGATCCGGCGACCCCAGCCAGGCCAAGGCGGCCATTCGCCTGGAACCCGGAACAGGCGAACCACGGCTGGGTGAGGACCTCAGGGTCGAGACCGATCCGCCCGAGCCTCTCGGTACGCCTAAGCAGGAAGCGCTCGAACGCGCCGGATCCGCAGCCGCGCCGAGTGCTTCGTCGCCGCAAGCAACAGCACAGAGCGAAGCGGACGAAGTGCAAACCACGCAGGAGCCGAACGGGCCTCCGACGGGCGAGCAGGAACGGGCTGATGAAGCCGCGCAGACGAATGTTGAGCAAGTGTCTCCGCCTCCCGCAACTGAAGCCCAGGGGGATGCACCCACCCCGTCACCCGATGGGCCAGCTCCGCACACTCTAGCCACCATCGCTGGACTTGACCTGCATACCGACGAGCACGGCCGACTCGCCTACGTGCCCCGTTTGGAAAGGGGCACGATCGCCCCTCGCAAGCTGCGCTTTGTTCGGCTCGAGATCCCCGGCCTCGAGGACTACCTCGTCCAAGAGGTAGAGGTTTCCGCCCAGGTTGCAGGGGAGCTTGGGCTGCACAAGCTGGGCACGGGTGACCCCTGTCTGCCCTGGGACAGGGTGAGCAGCCTGCGGGCAGCCGCGCTCACCAGCGCACTGAACCTGCGGGTGCCCGCTGACGCGAGCTACCGCTTCGCCGTCCCCAGTCGGGAGCTGCGCCGTCTTGTCGAACAGGCCGCAGGCGATTGCCTGGTCGAGCAAGGCGCCGCCAATGCGCAGCCCGCAACCAAGGACGGAGACGCACCGCTCACCGAGGCCATGAATATGGCGCGGCCGAAGAAGGTCGATGAGCCAAATCTCTGGGTGCCCTTTGGGGGCGCCGGCTTGTACGGCCTCGTCGGCAACGTAGCGGAGCTCTGTCTTGTGCCGGGTCAAGAGAACGTGGAATACCGTGGGGGTGCAGCCCAGGACTTGACCGGTCCGGGTGCTTCGATTCGCTCGGGTACGTCCAAACCGGCAACGCCGAAGCTGGAACGCGCTGGATTCGGCCTGCGCCTTTTCCTGCGCCTGTGAGCCTGCAATTCGCCCCGCAGCGGGGGCGAATTGCGGATTGTAGACCCAGGGCATAGCATCCGGCCCCGCGCTAGGGATTCGCATTTGAAGCCCTCCGCGCCAGTTCCCCAGCTCACATCCATGATCCCCATCTCCAAGGCACCGGCGGAGCGCTGAGCTTTTTCGGCCTCGCGAGTGGCAGCTCGAAGTCGGTGAACGGCGCGGCAGCCACCATCCCGGTGGGTGACTCCGGCGGTGCATCCCATGCCTTTGCGAACGCCCGCGACATTGAGTTTGTGCGCGGCAAGATCCTCCAGGCGGTCGCAAGCAATGGCATTCCGATCTCCAATGCCAAGACGGATGCATCCCAGGTAGGAGGCTCGCTCTACGTCCTCGTGTCCGAACTCGGTACTGCGAAGGAGGGCTTCAATCTCCTCGTCTATCGCGAGGTGAAGCTAGCGGCACGCGCTGCGATGGAGGCATTCTATGTTCCGAAATCCACCGTCGAAGGTGAGGCTCAGGAGTACTTCCCCCTGGGAGCCGGCGCCTGCACAACCGAGTACAGCGCGGAGTACGTCTTTGGCAATGGCCCGATCCACGGCGCGACGATCACCGTCACACCCGGCGCAATCCCGGCCAACATCAGGCGCGTGGAAGCTCGCGCTCCGATGACGGAGGAGAGCGGATCATGATGCGCTCCCTCCTATCCATCGGCGCGGCGTTCTGTGCTTTAGGTCTGCAGTCGTGCAACAACATCCCGGCACCGGACTCCCCCTGGGACTTGGCCCGCGGCTCCCGCGCTACAACCCTCGCCCAGCGTGAGGTCCAGGTCCGCTCCCATCTGGTCAATACCGAAGACGGCTACACCGATTTCGAGCCCTACGTCGACATCCAGTACGGAGCCCTCGACAACCTGACCCTCTCGGCCTCGCTCGGCCAAGGCCTCCGGCGCTCGGTGTACCAACGGGACGACCTTCGCGGCGCCACGAACAACAACGACCCCGACCCCTTCGCCGAGGAGGTCGCGTCGGTTGGAGTCAACTACGGCTTCGGTGACAATCCCCAAAGCGGTGGACCTTCGGTTCAGCTGCAGTCGGTCTTCACGGACGGTTCGGTAGCCGAATTCCGCCCTAGCTTCGGCTGGCATACAGGTTCCTTCCAAGTTCGCGCTGGTGCGAACCTGGCCGACGGCCTTGACGAACGGCTCTTCATTGAAGGTGCGTACTGGAAGCACCTCGGAGACTTCCTCGGTCTCATCGAACTCGACGCCATTCTTGGCGACGTCGAAGACGAAGACTTCGACGAGATCTACCTAGCCCCCGGGGTCATCACCCAGCTACGTAAGCTCGTGCAGTTCCAGGTCAGCGCCCCCGTCGGCCTCACGACCGAGTCCGCCGACTGGCAGCTGTTGATCGGCCTGGTCTTCCGCCTCTAGTCCGGCGCCAACATGCGGCGAGCCTCAGCCCCTGCGCTGGGCTGAGGCGCGCCTCCCACGCCTGGATCCCAGTGCCCAACTGTGGTGGTGCCGGTTTCGCAGGGCCCCGCAATGCGATCGTGCTTGTTGACCAAGCAGGTGCCTGGAACCGGGGGGCTACTCGAGCGCCCGAGCCACGATTTCGAGTGTGTTCTTGCTCAGGCCATCTTGCGACCGAATGCGTTCGAGCTGGGTGCGCATCAACGCCTGGCGCGTTTCGTCGTAACGCTTCCACCGATTGAAGCCTCCAGCAAGACGCGCTGCGATCTGTGGGTTGAGCGGGTCCAGCGCCACGATCTGATCGGCAAGGAAACGGTAACCATCCCCCGAGAGGTCGTGGAAACCCGTCGGGTTCGCACGGCTGAATGCGCCGACGACCGAACGCACACGATTGGGATTGGTCAGCGTGTAGTCTGCGTGTTGGCTGAGCTCTAGGGCCCGCGCGGCAGCGCCCGGTAGGCGCGAACAAGCCTGAAGCGTGAACCACTTGTCCATGACCAACGGGTCGTCTTTCCACTTGGAGTAGAACTTGTCGAGCGCCACTGAGCGCTCAGGCGCATTCAGGTCGTTGAGGACGCCCAGCGCTGCCATGGTGTCGGTCATGCAGGTCGCTTCTTCGAGCAGGCTGAGCGCGGTAGGGGCAATCTTGCTCTCCTCCAGAGCCGCCCGGTAGGCCAAGACAACCCCGCCCAGCCGGCGACGGTCAACCTCATCCTGACCCGAACCGGGGTCTTCGCTCGGTCGTGTCGCCCCATACCAGCGCAGGATGGAAGCAGCACAGGCACTCGCGAGCTCCCGGCGCACGAAGCTGCGCGCCGCGTAGAGAGCGTCGGGATCGATCACCCCCATTCGTTGTTCGAGGACGGACTCCCCCGGCAACACCAGCATCAGAGCACGCATGGAACCATCCAGGTTTGAATCGTCCAGCACGGCCTGGAATGGGCCCACGAGGGCGGGATCCAAGACCATCTCCTTGCCTTCAGCCGCGTCGGCCGCCAATGCCAGGATCGCGTCACCGAATAGCGTTTGGCCAGCGTCCCAGCGCACAAAGGCGTCGGTGTCGTAGGCCATCAGGTGCGCGAGGTCGGATTGGCCGCGCTCAAAGCGCAGAATCACAGGCGCCGAGAATGCTCGCAGCAGGCTTGGAACAGGGCGTGCAGCCAGGCCCGTGAAGCGCAGCTCGGTGTGCAGCTCACTCAGCTCAATCACCCGATCGAGGGCCCCAGGGCTCGACTCTCCCTCCAGGGTCACAGGCAGGCCTGTACCGTCGGGGCCGAGCAGGCCCATTCGCATGGGAATCGGAAGCGGACGAAAGGTAGCCGCGTCCTGGCCCTCAGGTGCTCGCTGTTGAATCTTCAGAATGTAGACCCCGGCAGCCCCGTCGTAGTCCTCGGCCACATCGAGAATCGGTGTACCTGCCTGGAGGTACCAGTTCTCAAACTGTGCTAAGTCTGCGTTGTTGGCATCCGCCATCGCCGCCCTGAAGTCATCGCAGGTCACCGCCTGACCGTCGTGGCGCTCGAAGTACAGGTCCATGCCCCGACGGAAACCGTCGGTGCCTAGCAGAGTCGCGTACATGCGGATGACCTCGGCTCCCTTTTCATACACGGTGGCCGTATAGAAGTTGTCCATCTCGATGTAGGACTCGGGCCGGATCGGGTGGGCCATCGGCCCCCCATCCTCGGGGAACTGCCCGGCACGTAGCCCACGGACATCGTCGATGCGTTTGACGGCCGCGCTGGTCCTGTAGGCGGTGAACTCCTGGTCGCGATAGACCGTCAGCCCTTCTTTTAGGGTCAGTTGGAACCAGTCGCGGCAGGTGATTCGGTTGCCCGTCCAGTTGTGGAAATACTCGTGCCCGATGACCGCCTCGATCGCCTCGTAGTCCGCGTCTGTGGCGGTCTCGGGCCTGGCGAGCACGTACTTGGAGTTGAAGACGTTGAGGCCCTTGTTTTCCATGGCCCCCATGTTGAAGTCCCCCACGGCGACGATCATGTAGACGTCCAGGTCGTACTCGCGCCCGAAAGCCAACTCGTCCCAGGCCATGGAGTGCTTCAGCGAGGCGAGCGCGTGCTCACATGAATCCTGATTGCGCGGTTCGACCCAAATCTCGCAACGCACGTCCCGGCCAGAAGCCGTGGTGAAATTGCCCTTGAGCGCGACCAGCTGGCCAGCCACGAGAGCGAAAAGATAGCAGGGCTTGGGATAGGGATCCTCCCAAACCACCCGCGTGCGGCCGCCCTCGATTTCCTCGTGCTCGACCCTGTTACCGTTGGAGAGCAAGACCGGATAGCGCTCCCGGTCGGCGAGCATTGTCACGCGATAGCGCGACATGACATCGGGGCGATCTAGGAACCAGGTAATCCGGCGGAACCCGTTCGCCTCGCACTGGGTGCAGAAATTGCCTGAGGTCCGGTATAGACCCGACAGTGCAGTGTTGTTCTGTGGCTGAATGCGGACCTCGGTCTCCAACCGAAAGCGATCGGGGCAGTCCTCGATCCGCATGGTCTCTCCTTCGATCCGGCAGCCGCTCCCAAGCTCGCACGGCTTCCCGTCGAGTCGGACCGAGACTGTGTCCAGCTCCTCCCCATCGAGCACGAGAGGTCGAGCATGGGAGCCGTTGCGGCGCACCTCGAGGCGCGCCCTCACCTGGGTGAATTCTTCACCGAGCTCGAACTCAAGATCGACGGTCTCGATCAGAAAGTCAGGCTCGGAATAGTCTTTGCGGAACTTGGGAACAGGCTGCGGCGTCTCGTCGGTCTTCATGATGTGACGCCATCGTGAATGGGGGTAGCCCGTTCGCGCAAGTGCCATGTCCGGCCGCTTTCGCCGAAGCCCTTGGGATGCTTGCACGCCCGACCTTCCTAGCCCTGGCGATGCTCCCGGGCTAGGACCGTGCTGCTCGCCGACGATCGGCTGGGCTGCCCGGTGAGCCCACGCCGCGGTCAGTCCCGCCGCGGGGACCATGATGGCCATTCCGAACGGGGGCCCGCCGTCACCGTTCACCTCGATCCCGAGGACAGCGAGGTCGGATCCGGCACACCAGCCGCTAGGCGCCCGAGCGGCTCGACGCCAAGCTCGGAGAACACGAATACGCTCTCAGACGCGCCGATGAGCGGCCGCGTGGACCTCGATCCAATCAATGACGTCTGCAGCAGCCTGGGAAGGGTTGGAGGTATCGATGGTGACCTCGTAGGACTTGCCCTTCTCGCTGCGCCGGTACAGCGGGTCGTAGTAGTGCATTAGGAGGAGACGCACGAGCTCACGTTCTTCTCCCCTATCGAGCAGATCGACAAGGCCAAAGCTGCCCTCCATCCGCCCCTCCACCGTAGCCAGTTGCTGACGCAGCTGACCGCGGGACTCCGGCCTGGCCAGATAGTCGTCCAAGAGCACGTCCACACGCCGCTCCACCGGTGCCACCAGCTCGAGATTCGTCGCCGCCTGCATCGAGCTCCACATGCTCTCCGGGATGATCACATCCCCGACCTTGCGGCTCTCGCCCTCGTAGATCGCCGGACCCGGGAAACCGCTGCGTAGCCGTAGACCGAGAGCAGAGTCGAAGGCCTTTTGGGACACCGGGTCCAGGCCGACCATCCCCAAGAGCGAGCTGCGATGTCCCGCACACCCTTCCAGGTCGACCGTCCACCCTGGGCGAAGCACTTCGATCTCGCGCAGCACAAGCGTCTTCCCCACACCCGTCAGGCCGCGCAGAACGTAGGCCGCAGGCAAGGATGCCGCCTCGAGCTCGCTCCGGATCAGCTCGCGGTAGCTTCTATACCCTCCCAGCAGACCGGAGGCTCGATCGAGCCCAAGGCTGCGCAGCAGCGCAACGACACTTCGTGAACGCAAGCCGCCGCGCCAACAGTGCAACACGACCGGCCGCTCGGGAAGCGCTGCGGCCTGCGCGACCAGGTCGTTTTCCAGGGACTGAATCCCTCGCCGCGTCATGTCCAGCGCTCTTTCCTGCAGATCGACCTGGGGTGCGGGCCAATCTGCAAGCTCAGCAATCTCGTTGACCAGGGCCTGCACGCGCTGAAGGACGAGCCCGCGCCCCTCTCGAAAAGCCGCATCGGGCGAATCTCGCTTGTACAGGAACCCCACCAAGGCACGACCTTCGTTGCTGAGCAGGGGAACGTTGCGGGCGCCCGGAAGATGGTCTACAGCAAACTCGTCGGGAGTTCGTAGGTCCACGACCAAGGCGTCGGGCCGGGCCAGGAGCTCCTGGGCCGTCACGACCGGGATCGCGAATTGGGAGTCCGGCGCCGGCTGCATACGATGACGCTACTCCGCACCGGCGCTCCACGCTAGCGGGAAGCACCGGCAGCCAGGATTCAGGCTAAGCCAAACCCGGTGCTCGCTTAGCCGGCGTTCCGAGAAGAGCGCGGATCGGAGATCGAATACACCTCTTCGGCGATCCCGATCGCGACTTCAAAAGGGAACAAGAGCAGTGACGGATAGGAACCGTCACCCACAACCACCGTCGTCTCGATCCAGGCCATGCGGCCCTCCTTGACTCGGCCCAGCATGGGCGTCGTCCCCTCCATCGTGGCCACGACATTTAGGTCATCGACCGACTGGGAGACACGCAGGTTCTTTTCCTGTTCCTGGAACACACGGTTCCAAGAACCGCACAGCATGTTGGCCATCTCCTGGAACGCTTCCAGGTCGCCCTCAGAGAGACCCGATTCGACTTTTGCCGCCTTGCTGTTGGCGGGAATCATCAGCAGGTCCGCGATGATCTCCACAACGAGTGCATTGGAGAACACGATGTAGACCGGACCGAGGTCGGACTCGTCGATCACAACATGGGTCTCGATGAGAATGTGGGAGTCGTCGATTTTGTCAGCGACCTCAGCCACCCCACTAATGATGTGAACCGGTTCCAAGCTCGCAGTCGCTTCAAAGCCGACCAACATCTCCCAATCGGAGAATACCTGTTGCATCGCTTTCGGACCCAGGTCGGCAAAGAGCGCCTGGAGCTTGACCAAGGTGATCATCGACTAGGCCGCAGTCACGACACTGATTCGATCTTCTAGCTTCTCAGGCGTGAAGGGCTTTGTGATGAAGGCATTCGCTCCAGCCTTCAGCGCAGCCTGCACCTTGTCGTCACCCGACTCCGTGGTCAGCATGATGATCGGCACCTGGTGTGATTCACGCGCCTTCTCTACGAAGGTCAGGCCGTCCATGACGGGCATGTTCCAATCGCAGAGAACGACGTCGAAGGATCCTGATGCAAGCGCGTCTAGGCCTTCCTGGCCGTTTCCGGCTTCGGAGGTACTGCCGATGTCCAGCCCGGCTTGTCGGAGGGCCTTGGCGACCAGCTTGCGCATCACTCCGGAATCGTCGATTAGAAGTACGTTGAGTCCCATGGGGAGTTCGGTCTGCTTGGGTTGCTAGGGGTGAAGAGCCTGCGCCGTTGGGTCGAGGCGACCGCTGCGCCAACTTCCGGGTGGGCTAGGGGCTTGTGATCAACGGAGGGGCCATCGAACAGATGGCAACAGAGTGAAACAGGCCCATGGTGTTTGCGGCAGCGCTCGCGCAATGCGGACTGCTCATGAGCCATGCTTCGACCACGACCCCTACGGGACTAGAGGACTGCAGTGAATCCTTGCTTACCGTGGGAATGGACAATCCGGCCAGCCCCCAAGTCACCTGATTCGCGCACCGGGGGATCCAAGGTGGAGCAGGAGCTCGCCCTCTATTCCACACGTTGTCAACGCACTCTGGATTCAACGTGGACCGGCGTGCTGCATCGACCAATCAAGCACGGTGGGTTGTACGGGACGTAACCCGGCAGAAAGGCAGGCCGCCCTGCCTCCTATGGACCAGAGCCCGGCACGAATGCACTCACAGGGCCACCCCTGGGGGCACCCGGCCCTCACCCGTCTGCAGCCAAACAGAGCCAGCGACCCAAACCTAGGTCACCGATATCGCGCCCGTTCAAGCTGGCCTATTGCGCTGCCGAACACCGGGGGACCGCGCTCTTCAGCAACCCCATAGGGGCTCCGCAGAGCCTCAGCTGCCACCAACCGCGAACCATCGTCTCAGTATGCCCAGTCTCCGCAAAATCACCCGGCCCCGATCCTGGAGTCTTACCTCGCGCATTGTCCTGCTCTGCGTAACTGTCGGAGTGGGCTCAATCGCCCTGGTCGGCACACTCATCTTCAATCAGCTCGACAATACGCTGATGGCGAGGAGCGAGGAGAGGCTCTCTGCGGTCCTCACCAACCGCAAGAGCATTCTCGAGGAGCACCTGATCGCGGACATGTATGGCAAGGCCAAGACAACGGCCCTCAATCTCTCCGTCGCTGAGGCTGCCCGCGAGTTCTCCGAGGCTTGGGCCAAGATCCCCAATGAGCTGAGCGAAGGCATCGCAGAGCACGACAGCACGGTCAAGAACTACTACGAGGACCAGTTTCGTCCCCGCTATGAAGAGGCCGGGGGTGACTGGGGTGGGTCTGCTGGTTTGGTGCCAAGCACCGCAACCGGTCGCTTCCTGCAAGGCCTCTACATGGCTGCAAACCCCAACCCTGTCGGTTCGAAGCACCATCTCAATGCTTCATCGGAGGGCATCACCTACGACTCCGTGCACGCGAAGCACCATCCTTGGTTCCGCACGTATCTGGAGACGAATGAGCTCTACGACATCTTTCTGTTCGACGTGGATGGGAACCTCGTGTACTCGGTCTTCAAGGAGTGCGACTTCGCGACCAACTTCCTCCGGGGGCCGTACCGAAACTCGGGCCTAGCGGAAGCGATGAACACCGCGCTTCAGGGCAACGTACCCGGCGATGTGACCATGGTCGACTCCAGCTACTACCAGCCGAGCTACGGCGCCATGGCTAGCTTTGTTGCGGCACCGCTGTTCGATGGGGAGACCAAGGTTGGAGTCCTGGCCTTCCAGCTACCGATCGACAAGATCGATGGAGTGGTCGGGGACATCACTGAGCTCAAGGAGACTGGCGAAACGTACCTGGTTGGCTCCGATCACCTGAACCGATCTTCGCTTCGCCACAGCGAAGAGCCTGACGGCATCAAGATCTCTAGCCCCTGCGCCCAGATGGCGCTCGATGGTCTCACGGGCATCACTCAATCGGTCAACTACCAGGGTACTCCCGTTCTTGCGGCTTACGCGCCCGTGGACTTCGGGAGTTTCAGTCAAGCTATCTTGGTCGAGATGGCCCTCGACGAGATCTTCGAGCCCTCCCAGGCCATCCTTCGTCGTGTCCTAATCGTGGGCTTCGTGGTGGCTTTGATTGTGGGTATCGGAGCCTTCCTCTTCGCTCGCAACTTGGCTCGCCCCGTGATCGAGGTCATCAACAATGTCCAGCAGACCGTATCCAACCGCGATCTGAGCCGGCGACTCTCCGTCGACCGGGAGGACGAGCTCGGAGACTTGAACAGAGCCTTCAACGATCTTCTCAAGAACTTCCACGATGTGATTTCTGAGATCGGCATTGGTTGCGAGCACATCGATCGCGCAGCCACTCAGACCCAAGCCGCAAGCCAGCAATTGGCAGGTGCCTCGACGGAGCAATCGTCGACCCTGGAGTCGATCCGCAACAACATGGACAGCGTCTCTGGCATGGCTCAGCGCAACGCTGACAACGCGGATCAGGCCAACTCTCTCTCGGAGGAGTACGCCCGTACCGCGGATCAAAGCAAGGCCGAAATGTCCCGGATGAAGTCCGCGATGGACGACATTCGCGAATCCAGCACGAACATCTCGACCATCATCAAGGTCATTGACGACATCGCCTTCCAGACCAATCTCCTGGCGCTCAACGCAGCGGTCGAGGCCGCACGTGCTGGAGAAGCCGGCAAGGGCTTTGCCGTCGTCGCTGAAGAGGTTCGGGCCCTCGCCCAACGTAGCGCCGAGTCCGCCAAGGAAACCGGTCGCATCGTCAGCGAGTCGAACGATCAGATCGTGCGCGGCGTGACGAGCGCCGAGAGCGTGAACACCTCACTCGAGGAAATCCACGAGGGATCGAAGCGAGTCAACATCCTGCTGCGTGAGATCGCGGCGGCTTCAGGCGAGCAGCTCCAGGGCATTACAAGTGTCTCAACCAGCATCAAGGAGCTTGAGCTGGTCACGCAAAACAACGCATCCAATGCTCAGGAGCTCGCGTCGACCGCCGTCGAAACCGCGGATCAGGTGCAAACGGTGCGCGGCCTTGTGCTTCAACACAACCTGGATTCCAACACATCCAAGTCCGGCATTCAGAAGCCTGGAGGCTCATTGGCTTCAGATCACTCAGCGCCCCCGTCGTTGCTGCCATCCCAGCCTGACGTATCCATGGACATGGTTATGGAGGAACACGAGTTCCCCATGGAATCGTTCTAAGACGACTTCGACCCCGGTTTCCGTACCCGCCCCCCCTACCGCATCCGTCACCACCCATCGATGTCAGCTCAAGAACACCTCGATTCCTTGGTTTGGGCCGCTGCCCCGGCCTCCGCGGTTTCCAATCAGGAAGCTGCCACCATCCTCAAGTCCCTGGAAGCTCTCGCGGAAGCGGCGCTTGCGGACCTCCCCGATGGTTTTGCCAAGCATCGCGATGAGTTGCTCGAACTCACGAAAAAGGCGATCGATGGGGATTCGGATTCTGGAGAGAAGCTTCGCAGCCTGCTCCGAACCGCGCTGATCGGAGAGGAGGCCGAGGCGCCTGCGCCTTCAAGCGAGCACAAAGAAGAAGTGAGTGCACCTTCTAACGAGGCTGGCGAAGACGATGGTACCGACGTCGAGCTTCTGGAGATGTTCTTGGTGTCCGCCGCGGAGGCTCTGGCGGAAATCGAATCTGCTCTGATCCAGCTGGACAGCGTTGCCTATCCGAGCCTGGTGAAGGAGCTCGTTGAAGGCCTGCAGCGCGACATCCATACCCTCAAGGGAGAATGCGGCGTTCTTAGCCTGCACGTCGCCCAACAGGTCTGGCATGAAGTCGAGTCCCTGGTAAGCGCGGCCGTCGCAGCGGACAAGCAGCTCGATTCCGACCTATCGATTCGCGCGCTGGATTGGCATCGCGAGTACCTCGCGGTGCTCGGGGTCGATGACCATGCCAAGCCACCGGCGTACGAGGGCTTGATCAAGCAGCTACGGGCAACCACGGAAGCCGTAGAAAGCGAAGACAAGGAGGATAACGCCCTCATCACTTTCCCCGCCGAGGTGATGCAGGATGAGACGGTGCCTGAGTTTGTTGTCGAAGCACGTCAACATCTGGAGGACTCTGAGGCTGCCCTCTTCGAGCTCGAATCTGACTCGACCTCAAGCGACGGGATCGACCGCATCTTCCGCGCATTCCATACGATCAAGGGTGTTGCTGGATTTCTGGACCTGACACCGATCACCGACCTTGCCCACGCCGTCGAGACCCTTCTCGACCGCTTCCGTGGAACAGGCTTGGAGTTCACGAGCGCCCATGCGGACGTTGTCCTTGAAAGTAAGGACGCCATGGATCGACTCCTTGGAACCTTGATGGGTGAAGAAGGTCCGTCCATCAGTGGATTGGCCCGATTGACGGCACACGTCAAGCTCGTTTCGGACGACCCGGAGGCCGCCAAGCCGATGGCAGCTCGGAGCATTCGCAAGGCTCTGGCTGATGTCGGCATTGAGAACGAAGCAGAGATGCAGGAAGCCGCCCTGAATCCTGTTCGCACCGGATCCAAGCTCGGAGCGATCCTGGTCGCAAAGGGTGTTCTAACCGAGGATCAACTCGAGTCTGCTCTCAGCAAGCAAAAGGAACTCAGCGCTTCCGGCAAGGACATGCGGATTGGCGAGCTCCTGGTGATGCTCGGCGTCGTGAACGACGCCGACCTGAAGAGTGCTCTTGAAATGCAAACCGAGGGGGAGTCTCTTGGCAAGCTGCTGAGGACCGAGGTCGCGCCCAGCAAGGAAGAGGTTCAGCCCAAGAAGCGCGCCAAGTACGACAGCACGATTCGCGTTAGCACCCAGCGACTCGACAGCTTGGTGGACATGGTTGGCGAGCTGGTGATTGCCCAACAGATGGTGGTTCAAGGGGCGGAGACTCTGAACTCTGGCGATGGCGATCACCTTCAGCGCAACCTCTCCCATCTAGGCAAGATCACTCGTGATCTACAGGAAGCCTCGATGTCCCTGCGCATGGTCACCTTCCAGTCCACCTTCCAGAAGATGCACAGGTTGGTGCGCGACGTATCCAGTCGCGCCGGAAAATCCGTGCGCCTTGAGCTCTACGGGGCAGACACCGAGGTGGACCGCAACGTGGTCGACAAGATCAGCGACCCCCTTGTTCACCTTGTTCGCAACGCCATCGACCATGGCTTGGAGCCTTCCGAGCAGCGCGAAGCAGATGGCAAACCTCCCCAGGGACTCGTCGAACTCTCGGCAAGACACCAAGGCGGATCGATCGTGATCAGCCTCAAGGACGATGGGCGTGGCCTCAATCGGGCCAAGATTCTCTCCAAAGCGAAGGAGAACGGCCTGATCCCCCCCGAACGCGACGTCAACGAGATGAGCGATGACGCCGTTTTCAAGCTGATCTTCGCGCCGGGCTTCTCGACTGCAGATGCTGTCACGGACATCTCTGGCCGTGGTGTCGGGATGGATGTCGTCAAGCGGAACATCGAAGCCATGCGTGGCAAGGTGGAGATTGTATCCGAGCCGGGTAAGGGTTCTGAGTTCCTCGTTCAGCTCCCGCTCACCCTCGCGATCATCGATGCCATGATCGTCCGGTCTGGCACCGAACGGTACGTGATCCCGACGCTCTCCATCGTGCAGAGCTTTCAACCCAGCGAAGAGCAGCTGCACGCCGTCCGTGGTGACCAGCCCATGGTCGAGGTACGCGGCCAGCTCGTTCCCCTCCACTCCCTGGAGAAGCTACTGAATGGGGGGTTCAACATGGGTCAGTCAGACTCGACGACTCTCATCCTCGTTGAAGGCATGGGCCGCCGCGTTTGCTTCGCGGTCGACGAGATCATCGGCCAGCAGCAAGTGGTCATCAAAAAGCTGGGACCCTGTGTCCCCCAGGACAAGGTTGTCTCCGGCGGCGCCATTCTCGGCGATGGGCGAGTGGCGCTAATCATCGACATCGAGGGCATTCTCGCCGGTTCTGAAAGCGTTGCGCTCGTCTAGCGCCCCTCCCACCCCCAAGCACTGAACATTCACCTACGACGCCGATCCTCATGTCCAACTCCGCCCAAAAGACCGCGACACCCCTGACGGACACCGCGTCCAAGTTTCTGACCTTCGATCTCCACGGGGGTGTCTACGGGATTCCGATTCTCGACGTCCGCGAGATCATTGCCCTGCAGCCGATCACTCCGCTTCCCCGGATGCCAGCGGCTGTGGAAGGCGTCATCAATCTTCGCGGAAGGATCATCCCGGTCTTGGACCTGCGCTGCAGCCTCAATCTCGATCAGGGGGAACGAGACCGATCTACCTGCGTGGTTGTTCTCGACATCGAAGCCAACGATCAAACCTCGATGCACATAGGATGCATTGTTGATGCAGTGCGTGAAGTATCCAGCGTGCACTCGAGCGACGTTCAGGATCCGCCGTCCGTTGGAACTTCGATGGAATCCGACTACATCCTGGGTCTGGCCAATCCAGATGGGACGGATTACGTCATCACTCTCCTCGATATGCGTTTCGTCCTAGCCGAGTTCGTCAACGCCATCGGCCTGGACACCCTCAGCATGCTGAACGAGGAAGTGGTGTGAGGAAGATCGCAAAGGAAGACATGGGAGCCCTTTGCGATCTCGCCCATCGCAAGTGGGGCCTCTCAATCGATGAGAACAAGCAGGTCATCGTCGAGAACCGGATTCAGGAACTGCGCCATCGCCACCCCGTGGAGTCGATCAAGAGTCTGGTCGCCGATATCGACCGTGGCGAGTCGCCGGAGATGGAGCTCGCGCTCTTCGACGTTCTCTCGACCAATCACACCAGCTTCTTCCGGGAAGACATCCACTACGACCTCTTGACCGAAGAGATCCTCAAGCCGGCTCGTAGCCGCAGGGATGGCGTTCGATTGTGGTCAGCAGGATGCTCGCGAGGGTGTGAGCCTTTCACACTGTCTATCCTCCTCCACGAAATCCTTGAGAAGCCCCAACAACGGGGGGACAGGATTCTCGCCACCGATCTTTCGACCGGTGCCCTGCGCGCCGCTCGACTGGGTCAATACAGCAAGCAGGAAGTGGCGAACGTCAACGAAAGGCGCCTTGCCGCCCACTTTCGGAAGATCGATCACAGAGGTCAGGTGCTCTACAAGCTTCAGGATCAGATCCGTAAACCCGTCAGCTTCAGCATGCTGAACCTGCTCGACAAGTGGCCCATGAAGGGACCGTTCGACGCGATCTTGTGCCGCAACGTCATGATCTACTTCGACCGTCCAACTCGCATGGGCCTGGCTCAGCGATTCCTAAGCCTAGTCCGGCCCGGTGGACTCATCTTCGTTGGCACGTCGGAGACTCTCACCGACTACGGCCTCGCGGTGGACCAGGTCTGCGTGGGCGCCTACCGGAAACATGGCGGTACACAATGAGGGACTGCGGCAAGATCAGCGTCAAAATCGCAGACATGAAGATCGCCCAGGGCAGTAGCGGTGAACTGGTCACCCACGCCCTTGGCTCTTGCATCGGAGTCACCGCCTATGACCCGGTGGCCCACGTGGGCGGGATGTCCCACTTCATGTTGCCGAATCCGAAGCCGGGTTCTAGCGGATCGGAGGTCACCGTGGGCCCCCACCCCTATGCGACTGTCGCCATCCCTGCTCTCTTCCGGGCGATCTACGCAGCTGGCGGTGAGAAGTCTCGGCTGATCGTCACGGCAGCAGGCGGGGCAGAGGTCCTGCAGGCGGGATCCGCCCTGAAGATCGGCAGCCGCAATTGGACGGTCCTGCGCAAGCTGCTCTGGAAGAACAACGTCGCCCTCGCAGCGTCGGATATCGGAGGGTCGCAGTCTCGCAACATGTCGCTCGATCTAAGCAGCGGGCAAGTGACCATCACGAAAGAGGGCACGACAAGAACACTCTGGCAATTCGACCAGTAATCTCCCATGGAATCAGATCTCAGCAAGATGCAAGTCCTCATCGTTGACGACTCTCGCATCATCCGCAAGGCAGTTCACAAGGCAGTCACCCAGGCGGGGGTCGAGGAGGGCTGCATCCGCGAAGCGGGTGACGGGCTCGAGGCCCTCGCCGCGCTTGAGACTTCATTGCCCGACATCATCTTCCTCGATGTCCATATGCCCAACATGAACGGCGAAGAGTTCATGGAGGTCGTAGGCACCGATGGGAGGTCAGAGAAGTTCGCTGTCGTCATCGTCAGTACAGAGATGAACGCGAAACGACTCCTGAAGCTCGCGCAGCTCGGAGCTAGGACTCGCCTGCACAAGCCGTTTGCGCCTGAACGGATCCGAGAAATCATGATGGAGATTTGCAATGCAGCCTGATGAACGAGACTGGAACCCGCTGAACTCGGATGAACTCCGGTCCAAGGTCGACGCGATCCTCGAGACCATGTGTTTCGTGATTGCAGACCCGATCGATTCTGCGGACATCATTCCCGACGCGGAATCCCCCTCCGCCAAGGCCTGGATCTCGTTTGGCACAGACGCAGAGGAAGGTGTCCTTGAGCTCATTGCCGGCGAGGACTTTCTGCTCGAGGCAGCCTCGGGCTTGCTGGGCATCGAACCCGACGAACTCAACCCTGAGCTGGATCCCGGTGAAACCCTGATGGAGCTCGCCAACATCATCGGTGGGGAAGTCGTCGGGGTTCTTGGGGCCGAAGACACCACCTACAAGATGGGTTTGCCGTCGTCGACACCCAAGGAGATTGCTGACGCCCGCGAAGAGACCGACCTCGGGTTCGACTCCATGGGCTCTAGCTTCCAGGTACTGGTCAAGCGCCGTTCAATTGCGGCCTGAATCGATGACCAAACCCGTCAAGGTCCTGATCGTGGACGATTCCGCCCTCATCCGGGCGGCGCTCGAGAAGCAGCTTAAGGCACTTCCCTTCGTAGAGATTGTGGGGCTTGCCCCTGATCCATTCGTGGCTCGGGACATCCTGATGCGCACGTCCCCGGATCTCATCCTTCTCGACATGGAGATGCCACGAATGGATGGTCTTACCTTCCTGGGCAAGATCATGCAGTTCAAGCCGACGCCGACGCTCGTGGTGAGTTCGGTAACGCCCAAAGGTTCCAGCACAGCCCTTGCCTGCCTCCATGCGGGTGCGATCGATGTGCTGTGCAAGCCGAGCAGCGCGTACTCCATCGATCAGCTCCAGGAGCAAATCGTCAAGTGGATTCAAGAGGTCGGCAAGCAGGGATCCCAACGCATGGCCAAGCGCCAAGTTGCGTTGGCCAAGCACCCCAAGCCACTCCCTGGCCACGGGCAGGGCAATGCCGAAGCACCGACCCCCGGGATTACAACCACAAACCGGGTCGTAGCCATCGGTTGCTCGGCGGGCGGCCCGGAGACTCTGCGACACCTATTTGCCGCGCTTCCCGGAAGCAGCCCAGGGATCGTGATCGTCCAACACATGGGCCCCCAATTCCTTAAGCAGATGGCGGTCAGCCTCAACCAGGTGACTCGGATGAACGTCAAGCTCGCTGAAGACGGGGACTCTGTAATCCCTGGCCGGGCCCTCCTCGCTCCGGGCGACATTCACATGGAGCTCACCCGGACTGGTTCACGCTATTCGGTCAGGCTGAAGCAGGGCAGCACGGTATCCGGCCACAAGCCCGCTGTGGACGTGTTGTTCGACTCGGTCGCGAAGTCGGGGGGCTCCAACGCGATGGGCGTCATCCTGACCGGCATGGGCAACGACGGGGCCGCTGGTATGAAGCGAATGCGGGACGCCGGAGCGCGCACCATCGCCCAGGACGAAGACACATCGATCGTCTACGGCATGCCCCAGAGGGCCGTCGAGGCCGGCGGCGTTCAGGATTCCCTACCGCTTGACGACATCCCGAAGCGCATCGTTGAATTCGGCAGCGCCAGCCTCAGACACAGCGCATGACAAGCGAGTAGCAGCTTGGGGGCGGCGGGAATGCCCTCCGCCTCCCGAGTATCTTCAGCGCGCTTCCTTGACGGTCGCCGGCCTGCGCTCCGATGACTTCGAACCGTCCCGGCGCTGCGAACGTCCGCTTCGCCGGCCACGCCAACCGAGCAGCTGCCTTACCTCATCCAGGTAGGCCCCATCCTCCATGGCACCGAGCCGCCTGCGAGCGGCCTCATCGAAGATCTTCTCCTCTGCGATCACCCTGGCGACCTCTTCGCGACGTCGCTTGTCCATCGCTGCCCGGCGCTGATCGACGGGTAGATCGGCGAACTCGAGCCGCAGTTCCGGGTCCGGGTGCATGGAACGCATCACGCGACCGCGTGCCGAATTCCCTTCGCCGCGGGAACCGTCTTCGGCGCGGCGGGAACCCCGCCGCTCGCCACTGGTTCGGCTGCCCGGCCCACGCTGGCTCCTGCCTGCGAACCCAGGCCAATCAGGATGCACTTCCCGTAACTGCCGAAACGCGCCGTGAAACGCCTCGGGAGGCATCTTCGTCAGACGCTTCCAGCGTTTCGGATCGACGCCCTCCGGCAGGCCATCCCTACCAACCTCGACGAGGATCTTGCGCTGCGCGAGCTCCATCAGCTTGGCGCGCCGTCCCTCCTCCGGTAGCTCGCTCCATGTCTTGCGCACGGCCTCGTCCACACCGAGCTCCTCTCCGAGCTTTGCCAAGCCATGGTCCACGCGACCCGCATGCTTCTTGCGGAAATCGCGCAGGAAGCGTTCGCGGTCGGCAGGAGAGGCCGCCTCAACACGCTGACGCAGTTCTTCGGGCATCGATCCAAGCATCCTCTCCGCCGCGATGCGCGCTTCTTCGCCCACCATTTCGTGGAGGAGCGTTCGACGACGCTCCATCGACAGGCTGTCGAGTCGCTCGCGGGTCTTGTCGTCCAGCCTCTCGTAGATACCTCGCGCCATCGAGTCCAAGCGCTTGGCACGGCGCTCAAGCTGCTCACGCTCAGAATCGGGCATCTTCTTGAGGCGTGCAAAACGCTCGCGCATCTCGGCTCGCTCACGGGGACCAAGGGCCTCCCAGCGCTCGCGGGCCGTCTTGCCCTTCGCCTGCTTCTTGGGAGCTCCTGCCTTGGTTTGCTTGCTCTTGTTCCCGGTCTCCTGAAGAACCACGTCCTGGGCCCCGGAATCCATGGAGTGGGCAGGGCCGCCTGTGCAAAAGATCACCAGACCCAACAAGATCGCGCAGCGAATCATCGACGCTCTCCCCCGTCGGTAACGTCCAGCTCAACCTCGAGCCAGTCGTCGCCCCAGTCCATCACGATCTCATCGGAAACGTCGAGATAGACCAGCGCATCGAGCGCCACTGGATCCAGGCTTTCCGCCAGTTCGAGCTGCTCGAGTAAATCCAGGCTGGCCAGCAACTCGTCGTCGACAGGCGACAGATCCATGCTCGGGAGGTCGGCGTTGGCGACGCTCGTCCCCGAGGGATCGGAGGAGCCCGATCCGCTGCTCCAAATGATCCCACCGACGCCCATGGCGATGACCGCAGCCGCAGCCGCCTGCAGCACGCGTGCACGTCCGCCGCGAACAAGCCGCAGGCGCGGTGGCGCCTGCGGTTCGGTCCACTCGCCCGAAGCCCGCAGCCCAGCAAGCACCCGATCAGCCAGCCCTGAGGGCATCTCGATTGGACCGGTGGATTCGAGCAAGCCGTCGAGCCGCGCGTCTGCCAAGATGCGATGCGCAAGCCCCACAGGTGCGGGGGAGTCTCGCCCATCGAGGTCGAGCAACGCGTCCAAAGGGTCGAGCTGGAGCCGTGCTAGCACGCGTTGGGCCAGTTCGGCGGGCAGGTCAGGCCGCGGCAAGCTGCCGAGCAACAGATCCAAGGCCTCCTCAGCCTTGAGCAACTCACGACAGCTTGAACAGCCGAGCAGGTGCTGATGCCAGCCAAGCTCGGTCATGCCGCCAGCGAACGCAACGGGCGCGTCGCCGGAAAGCACCTCCCCGAGCAGGGAGCGGAATTGCATGCAGTCAGCCTTCATGCGGGCTCCTGGGTCAGTAGATGAGCCAGACGCGTCCGCAGGGTTTCGCGCGCCCGGTGAATGAGGGACTTGATCGCTTTCTCGGTCGAACCGAGCACCTCCGCGATCTGGATGTAGGGCATGTCTTCGTACTTGGCTAGCACCAGCGCCATGCGCTGGGTCTCGGGAAGCTCCGCGATAGCGGTCCGAATCTCTTGAACCTTGTCGCCACGTTCCATTCCGTCGAGCGCCGGTTCGTGGCGTTCATCCGCGGGCTCTGGCGGGGCGGCCCCGTCACCGGTGGAGCTCAGCGAGGCGGGCGTGCGTCCTGCATTGCGCTCGGTCTCGTTGACCGACAGGTTGAACGCGATTCGATACAGCCAAGTCGTGAATCGAGCGGTGGGCTGATACTTGTCCTTGGCCCGGACCACCCTCAGGAAGACCTCCTGCACCATGTCTTCCCGGGCAGCGCTCGTGCCCAAGAAGCGGGTCAGCAAGCCGTAGACCGGTCCGGAGAACTCATGCACGAGGCTCTCGAAGGCGCTCTCGTCTCCCGCCTGCCAGGCGAGCATGAGCTGCGCCCCCCGATCGGGCCGGCCCTGATCGAGGCCCTGTCCAGGGGGCTGGCCACTGGGCCTCTCGGGGTCTTGCGAGTCCATAGTGCCCATAACCCTAGCGACCCCGGCCGGTTCCGAACACAGCCCCCGATTTTCGAGCCTGGTCGATCAGGCCCCATTCTGGGGCGCCAGGGCACGGCTCTATGCCCTTAGACTGCGCCCATGGCCCCCCTTCCGGACCGCAGCGCCCTGCGCGCCACCCTCTCGCGCTTTGACGATCGCCGCACCAAGATCACCGGCGGGGTCCTTGCGATCATGTTCCGCAACCCCAGTCAAGTGCGAGACCGGGAGTGGATTAGTCGTCAGTTCTGCGAAGTTGCGGGGCTGGCGGGGGAATTCGAGGACCTTGAGCAGGCCCAGACCTACATCCAGGCCGAGATTCACCCCATCCTCGACGCCTGCTACGCCCTGTTCCAGGTGGTCGGAGAGGATCTGGCGCCCCGGGTCGCCGAAGGCCTGACCACCCATGACGCCATGAATCAGGCGCTGTCCTACTTCGTGATGGGCGCGCCGGACTCCGGCGCCTAGGCCCCGTGCTCGATCCGGACGAGCCCACAGCGCTCGCGCGCACCGCCGACCGCGTAGCCCTGGGCCTGTTGGCCCTCGCCAGCGTCTTCATCCTGGCCCAGCTGCTGGACTTCGCTCACGGGCGCGACCAGGCCATTTTTGCCGTCGTCGCCGACCGCATGCTTGCGGGCGGCGCCCCCTATGCCAATGCCTGGGACTTCAAGACACCTGGAATCTACTGCGTCTACGCCCTGGCCCAGGGCCTCTTCGGCTCGACGGTCCAGGCCATTCGCATCCTCGAGGTCGGCGCCATCGTGGCGACGGCCGCAGCCTTTGTGGTCTTGAGCCGGCGGGCGCTCGGCAGCGCGGGGCTGGGCTTGTCCGCTGGCCTGCTGGGCGCCTTCGCCGCCATGCTCACCTGGGTCGAGCTCGAGTTTTGGCACACCGCACAGCCCGAGAGCTTCGCTGTTCCCGTCCTCGCTTGGGCGATCGTTGCCGCGACCTGCCCCGCGCACGTCAGCCGTGCCGCCCTGGCCTGGGTTGCAGCTGGCGCGCTCTTCTGCGCCGCCGGTCTGCTCAAGCCGCCGCTGGGCGGGGGCATCCTCACAAGCATGGCCCTCACCATGCTCACGCAGCGCCCCCGCTGGAAACCACTCGCCGCCCACGCTGCCGGCGCCGGCGCCGTCCTGGCCCTCGCCCTGTTCTGGCTCGGCGCCAAGGGAGCCCTAGACGCCGCCTACCAGACGCTCTTCGTTTGGACGCCGCACTACACCAGCATCGACTCCGGCGCCCCCCCGCCCCTTCAATCGATGGGGACAGCCATCTATCGTTGGCTCGTCGGCTTCTCTCCGTTCCACGCGCCGGGCCTCGCGCTCTGGATCCTCCTGCGCGGACACACAGCCGTCGAACGGACGGTCGCCCTTCACCTGGCCGGCGTGTTGGCCATGGGCCTGGTGGGCATCGTGCTCCAGAACAAGTTCTTCGACTATCACTTCGGCGCGGTCATGCCTCTGACCGGCCTGCTCGCCGGCTGGGGCTATGCCCGTGCATGGTCCCGATTGCGCAGCAAACCGCTGGGGCTCGCGGTCGTAGGCGGAGGCAGCGCCGCGATCCTGATGGGCTTCGTGCCGACACGCGAGAAGGGTCCCGCCGAACTTTGGCATCGCTGCGCCGTCCGCGCCCAACTCTGGCAGGACCCGGACGGTACGCTGGACCTGCGCGACGAGCTTTATAGCTACCCCGGCTCCCCGGCCGGCCCGCGCCGGCGCGCCGCGGACTGGATCCGCTCCCATACCGGCGAGCTCGACACCATATTCGTTTGGGGCTTCGAACCAGGTATCTACCAACAGTCCGGCCGGCGGCCAGCCTCGCGCTACATCTACAACGTGCCCCAGAGGGTCGAGTGGGATGCCGACCCGGCGCGCGCAACTCTCTTGAGCGACCTGCGAGCCAACCCGCCCGCAGCAGTCGTCGTCCAATCCGGCGACGCCCTGCCCTGGGTGACGAACAACGACGAGGACAGCCGTAGCGCCCTCTCCGGCTTCCCCGAGCTTGAGGGTTGGCTTCGCACTGGCTACGTAAGCGCCGAGACCATCGGCCCGTTTGAGATCCTCATTCCTGTCGCCGATTGATGGAGCGAAGCGCGCCCCGGTTTTCGCAAAGTCTGTGCGACACCCGCGGCCTCCCCCCACGGTCCCTCTTGCGTGGGGTTCACCATCGAACCCCACGACAAGAGACCAACGGTTTGGGAGGAGAAGGCTATGCGTGGATGCGGAATACTGTTGCTGCTACTGGGTCTATTGGGAATGACTGCGGGGCAAGGGTTTGGCTTGCAGGACGGAGACAAGGAGCCGCCGGGAGCCTCAACGGCTGTTGAGAAGAAAGACATTTGCGAACTGCTCTGCGAGTACGCCAACGCGACGGGCAAGAACACAGGAGGCCTTGGAGAAGACGGCGAACCGATCCCCGAAGAGGACAAGGCCAATGCCGCAAAGAAGCTGGGATCCAGACTGCAAGCTTGCCTGAAAGCAAGCTCGCAGCCCAGGGAGGGGACCTGCACCTGCATCGGCCTCGATGGTAGATCGTATCCGTTTACCTACAAGATCCGGGCTCGTTCAGGCAACTCCAAGGTCACGGGTTCAGCCGACGTCGTGGTCGCTATCGGCGGCAACAAGATCGGCTCAGGGGCCGCAGGCAACGCTACGGCGATCAACACCGGGGATGGAGACGCCATCGCGGTGGGCGGCAACAACTGCGGCAGCGGCGAAGCTGGCAACGCCACCGCGACCGCGGGCAAGGGAAACAGCCTGGCGGTTGGAGGCAGTGCAGCCAATGGCGTGGCCGGAGACGCAACCGCCGTCTCGGGTAGCGGCTTCGCAGACGCCAACGGCGGGAACAGCGGTGGAGACAATCCAGGCGGATCCGGCAGTGCGAGCTCGGAATCCGGCGTGGCCAGCGCAAGCGGTGGCAACGGCGGGAACGCCGGAGGGAGCGGGGTCGTCGCTGGGGGGCCAGGCGGCCAGGCGGCCGCTAGCTACGGCGGCAACCTGTTTGCAGCTTCGGGCATCACCCCGGTGCCGGCCGGTTTTCACGGTGCGGGCTCCTCGGCGAGTGCCGGCAGTGGGTTTGGAAGCAGCAGCACGGGCGGCTGGCTCACCAACTAACCCGAGAGCGTCAGCACGATGGGAACGCAGCTCCCCCCGGCAAACTCGGCCGAGCGCATGCGAGGTTGGAAGGGGTTCGGATGCTGCTTGGTCGCGGCACTCGTAGGGCTCGCCGCACTGAGGTGTCAGACGCGACATGCGTCTGACACGCCTCCTGTCGCAGGTCCGACCTTCTGCCTTGAGCAGGTGGCCGAGCTGACGACGGTTCCCCTGGGTGAGCCGGGCCCACCCAGACCTGGAGCGAGCGCAGCACATGACGTATCCAGCCGCGAAGCCATCGGCAAAAGCGCCCAGGTGTCGTCGTGCTCTTCCCCACCCGCGAATCCGTCGCGCGCCCGCGGGCAAACGCACGAGACAAGAGACCCCGCTCCTCTCCCTTTGCTCGAGATCATCCCCCATTCGGATGTCTCCGATCAGCTCCTCGCGCACCACCGTCAAAACCCGGGCATCGAGGAATCCATGCACCTGCACTACCGCGGGCACCAACGTCCAGAGGAACGCGCCCCGTTCTTTGTCCGCATCAACGGCCCTGGCCGAGGAGGATCGAATCCGAGGTGGCGCTCGATCGTTCCACGCGTCGAAGTCCTAGCCCAAGACGGACAGATTCATGAGGAACTGTGGGCTAGCTTCTACGGCCTCGGACGTATCCACCAAGGCAGCGCGAAGGCACATCGCACCGACGATCCACCCTCCGTCGTCGACCGCGACGAGGCCGCCGAGTTTGCTTTCCTTCTGCTCGGCGAACACCGGCCCTGGGAACATGTGGAGTGCACCCTTCGCGCCTTCACCGAAGACGCTAGCGCTACGCTGGATGTCGTCCTTACCCCCGCTCTTCCCTATGAGTCGATGGGCTTTGGCAATGGAATCGACAGCGGCCCCTGGTGCATGCTGCAGATCCCGTTCGAAGTTCCGGTCAGCGATGTGGATGTGGCGCTTCACCAGCTCGGAGTGGGGATCGAGTCGCTAGAGGCCTGGACCCAACTCTTGGTCAAGGAGCCCGAATTCCCCCGGTTCGGGCACCGAAAACTGAATGCCTATCGTGTCATGGGCTGGACCTGGAAGGTGCTGCCTGAACCACCGAAGGATGCTTGGTTCCGGATCCGGGTGCGTTTCCCCAATGACTTTGTGTACGAGCGGACCCTGGTCCCAGGCGGGGGCGGGCGCTGACGCGAAAACTCCGACTACAGATCCTGCAAGAAGCCCTGCCATCCGGAATGCCGATGCATGGGTCACCTGACCTGGGTCCGTCGAACATGCTCGGGGTCCCAAAGCAGGGGCAGCACTTCGGTTCTCAACCGTCCTGGGCCAGGGAGGGGTACGACAGCACTCCCCCCACCCTTGACTGGAGCGCATCTCGCCGGTCCGTCCAGGACGCCTGGATCCCTCGAGTGACAAGTGCCGCTCTCCGACCAGATATCAGAGAGCGGCGCCCATTCTGCCCGTGCTGGGCAGCTGCATGGCATCCAGACCTACTTGACGTTGATCGGGTAGTGCGGGGTCGGGATGATCGGGCAGTAGTACGAATAGCTGCCGCCCTTCAGCTCGACCTCGACGCGGCCGGTCTTGCCGTTCTCGATTCCAATGATGACCGGCTCCATTCCCTCACGGGCGAGGACAAATCCGGCGTCCTTGCCCGAGCGGTTGTCGACGACAAACTCATAGGTCCCGGACTCGATCTCGAAGATGTTGCTCTTCGTCTCGAAGTAGCCCGCGTGCTCGATGACGTGGATGCTGTTGGCCTTGAGCACCGGCTCGGGGCTGGTGGCGGGCTTGGCGGCCGAGGTCAGGGTGGCGACGGCAACGGTGGCAGCGAGGGCGAGAACGGCAAGGAGATGGCTGAGTTTCATGGCGATGGTCGGTTCGTCGGAGGGTTGGATGCGGGCTTTCATCCCGCGTGGTCTGCCCCCTTGGACACCGGCGCCCCGCCGAGTCTTACCTCCGGATCTCAAGATTCTTGAGAATCCTCCCTAGAGGTCCGGCCGAAAACACCGCGCGGGAGAGGTGCGGGCGATTCGACTCGAATCAAGGCGCCGGAATCCGTGCATGGTCGGCTCCATTCGCGGATTCTGGCAACGCAGAGTCGGGTCGAATCAGCCGTGCCTCGCCTGCGCGGGGTTTTCGGCCGGGCCTCTAGGCCTCGCCCCCAGTTCGCCCCTGGTCCACGAGGTCCTGCAGCAGGCTTAGCTCTGTCTGGCAGTCCGGGCAATCCGCAGCGTGCTGACGGACCATCAACATTCGTTCGGTCAGCAGCTTCTCTTCCGAGCCCTTGGCCTCCACGTACTCGCCGACCATGTGAAGCCAGTCCTCGCAATTGACGTAGGCCGGCTTTGCCTCAACGGTCTTCTTCGCTAGACGGGCGATCTCTTCGGGGGTCAGTTTCATGGCACGTTCCTCAAAAACCAAATGCTCCGGTCACGTCGTCGTCGGTGACCCCGGCCTCGGAAAGGCCGATCCGGAGCTTGTGGCGGGCATCATGCAAGAGCTTGTAGAGCGCATTCGGCTCGGTCTCTAGCTCCTTGCACAAATCCGCGCGACTTCTGCCCCGCAGCTCCCCGAGGATCGCCGAGCGCTGACGCGCTGTCAGCTGAGTCTCGATGACCCTGTGCAAAACCTCGATGATCTCATCCCGTTGGAGCTTGTCCATCGAATCGGGAGCCCCGTCGTGCGGATCGACATCGCTGGCCGCGTCCACCGAACCGCCGGGGGGCTGGGCCCGGCGCTGGCCCCGAATCTCGTTCATCGCCACCCGCAACGCGACCGCGTGGGCCCAGGTGGTGAATCGGCTGCGACCGTCAAAGCGGTCTAGCTTTTCCACAATGCGCAGCATGGCCGCCTGAACCAGGTCGTCGAGGTTGGCACCGGGGTGCATCCGGAGCACTTTGCCCAGCGCGCCCTCCAACAGCGCACGAAGCTCTCCCGAAGCCTCACCGCCAGCCCCACCCGGTCGCAGGGCAGCGACCCAGTCTTCATTGGTCCGCTCAGGCGCCCACTTCGCAGAATCCGGCTGCATGTCGCCTATTGATCCACACGTCGCTCGACGACGTGAGTGTCGGTGGGAAGCGCCTGACCGAAGAGCACCGCCGAGTTCTCGGCGGGCTCCTCCAGCAGCTTTGGGTTGGTCAATGAGAATGCGACGGCCTCACCTTCCCGGTTGATCTGGGTCACCCGGACGGGCAGCCGCTCGTCCAAGTCGATTGCCAGCGTCAGGGAGCGCATCACGCTGGTGAGTTCCTCCGTCTTGGGGATCAGCTTCACCGTCGCTAGGCGCTGAGCCTCTTGGCCTTCGCGCTTCACCTCGGATGCCGCGTAGGACGCGATCCGGAAAATCGCCTCGACCCGCTCTAGGTCGGCCCGGAAGCAAGCGATGAGAGCCTTGGTCAGGCGGTTCTCTTTGAACAGAAAGACCTCCGCGCGCTTGGCCGCGGGGTCGTAGACGCGATGGGACTTGGCGTCAGATCGAATCACAGCCGGGCTAGGCTCGGTCAATCGCAGCACAAGGCAGCCCGGATCGAGGCGCAGATGGAATGCGCCCTTCGATACGAGCGGCTCGGCGAGAAGCAAGGACTCCTGCTCCTGGACGTACCCCGCGTGCAGCTCCACGATCTTCTCGAGGCGCTTGGATACCCCCGCAAACGCCTGGCGTGCTCTCGCTAGCGAATCCTCATCCAGCTTCGCGGTCTGCACCGGATCTTGAGCCGGAGCCTGCGGGCGCACAAGCGCCCCAAACCCGGCCCCCGCTGCCAAAACCGGCACCGCACCGACAATCGCCAACAGCCCGTACATGGATCGCAGAGGCGTCACTGGCAAAAGCGGACGATGAGCCCGTCGCTGAAATTGGAACCGCTGCCTACGGCCGCATCCCGGTACCAGAACTGGAAGCACCATGTGCTGTCCCCAAGGATGGCTGCGCCGTCGGGCGCGGGCTGGGCCAGATCCACGGGCCACTGGGCAAAGCCCAAGCCGTCGATCGGGGTGGCGCCCATGCGTACGGGCCCGTCCACGCAAAGAAATCCATTCGCCAGGGGCACCTGGGTGAAGTCCGCCCCGTAGAAGAATAGCCCGAATCCCCCGGGGACTGCCCCGTCGGCGAACAGCGCAAAGTTCTGCTCCGAGACTTCGAGCGAGCCGAACCAGCCGATCGAGGCCGCAGTCCCCGCGGACGACGGTGTCGACTCGCAATAGTTGAAGCCCTCGCAGTCCCCGTCCAAGGTTGCCCCCGGGTTCGCAAACAACTCCGCAACCTGAGCGTCGTCTAGCGCCACGTCGTAGATCTGCAGATCGTCCAGGCCCCCGGCGTAGAACTCGCCCGCGTTGTCGAGCGTGCCCACGAACCAACCGTTGGCCGGCTCCGAAGCCGAGGGCTGGTTGCCACTGATCTGACCGGCGAACGCGCCGTTGATGTAGAAGCGCACGTCGTGGCTCGGCAAGAACACCGCAGCGACGTGCTGCCACTGATTCGCCTGCAGCAAGTTCCCGCTCAGGTAGTCGCGAATCCCATGGGTCGTGAACAGCAGCCGGTTGTCCCGCTGGCCAAAGGTCCACATCCCGGCGTTGCCGTAGTAGCGCTGAAAACCGCCTAGCTGATCGGGGTTCACCCACAGCGCGATCGTCATGTTGTCGCGCAGGGTGCTCATCGGTGAGGCCACATTCGGGTGTCGAGCGCGCTGAGGCGCGCCAGCCAGGCGGATCGAAGACCCCGTCCCCGCAGTCGCGCCGGGCTGTCCCTGGGCAACGCCGTCCAGGTAGCTCCCGTCCCGCCCAAAGGCCGATGAATCCAGCATGTCCGTGTTTGACGCATTGTCGAGACGGTAGTGCCCCATCAGGTCGGGGATCCCGTCGCGCTGAACAAGCGTCACCCTAGCGGAAGCCACCAGGCCTCCGGGATCGGTCACCGTGTAGTCGAACATGTCGGTGCCCTGGAATCCGATGGCTGGCGCGTAGGTCACTAGGTCGCGGCCCCCCGGACCGGCCCCCGGCAAGATGCCCAACGTCCCGCCCTGGGAGCTCATCGCCGGCACGGCCAGCTCGAGCGGCTCACAGTTCGCGTCGTGATCATTGGCCATGACGTCGAGCAGCATCGGCCCGTAGCCCTGGAATGACTCGGGAGCCGCGAACGGCACAACCGGCGACGACGCCGCAGCTAGCGGATCCAGGCAGCCGATCGCCGCGACGAAGTTCTTGATCGTCTGCACGGTGATCGGACCAAACACGGTGCAGCCGCCACACATCTGGTTGCAGGGCGCCGGATCCAAGCAGTGCGGCGCATTCCAGTTGTGGCCGAGCTCGTGGCTCAGGACCGAGACCACGCTGCTGAAGCCGAGGTTCCCCTGGGTCAGGCCGTACTCAAAGCCAAAGTTGCACACCGTCCCGACGTAGGCCAAGCCGATCACGTTCGTGTCCATCTCCTGACCGACGATCAGGTGCGCCATGTCCCTGGGGATCCCAGCTAGGCTCGAGGTCCAGTCTGCCCGCATCGCGTTGAGCAACTCGCCGGGATCGTCGCTGATGTAAGGAACGCCCGGCGATGTCCGGATCTCCAGGTGGGTCAACGAGTAGTCCACCAGAAAATCGCGGATGTGAATCGCTGCCACCGCGTTCAGATAGGCATCGACCTGCGATTGGATCAGCACGACATCGCTCGAGTACAGGTAGCGCTCGTAGTTCACATCAAACGCGATTTCCGCCAAAGACAGACAGCTGCCGACGACCTCCGGGCCCTGATCCAAGCCCGGTACCCAATGGGAAACCGCG